>NZ_JAGIQE010000040.1:0-48433 GCF_017815075.1 Burkholderia sp. AcTa6-5
CCGCCGAGATCGACCACCTTCGTCGCGCGGCCCGCGAGCGGCATCACGTCCGCTTCGCTGCCGACCGCGACGAAGCGCCCGGCGGCAATCGCGACGGCCGTCGCGACGGGGTTCGCGCGGTCGAGCGTCGTGAATCGTCCGTTGTGCAGGATCAGATCCGGTTGGGTCACGGTTGCGGTCATATGCATCACCTCTTGTTGATCAGAAGCCAAAGAGTTGTTTGACGGTGGGTAGGGCTTGCACGCCGATCAGCATGCCGAGCAACCCGACCAGCGCAATCAGCGGCGGTGCGGGAGAGCGAACCTTGATGGCGCTGTAAATCACACCGATCAGCAGGCCCGCACCAAGGGAAACCAGATAAGGTTCCATGCGATAAATCTCCCGGACAATTTCAAATGCAGGCGCAGTGTTTCGACCCGCATGCCGCGGGCGGCATTCGTGTTTCGGTCACGTCCGCCGCCCGCGGCAATGGAGCCCATGCGGCGCGTTCGCGTCGAACCGGCCGCACCGGCATCAGCCGTTACCGGCCGTCTTCACTTACTTCGCCGGAACCGGCGCAATCGACTCGTGCGGCGTCGCGGTGCGCTGCGGTGCCTTGTGGAGCATCGTGTACGCGTAGTCCACGCCCATCCCGTATGCGCCCGAATGCTCCTTCGCGATCGCCATCACCGCGTCGTACGTCTCGCGGCGCGCCCAGTCGCGCTGCCATTCGAGCAGCACCTGCTGCCACGTGACCGGCACCACGCCGGCCTGCACCATGCGCTGCATCGCGATATCGTGCGCAGCCTGCGTCGTGCCGCCCGATGCGTCGGCGACCATGTAGATCTCGTAGTCGCCTTCGAGCATCGCGCACAGCGCGAACGTCGTGTTGCAGACTTCGGTCCACAGGCCCGACACGACCACCTTCTTGCGGCCGTTCGCGGCGAGCGCGTCGCGCACCTTCTGGTCGTCCCACGAATTCATCGACGTGCGTTCGAGCGTCTTCTGGTTCGGGAACACGTCGAGCAGTTCGGGATACGTGTGGCCCGAGAAGCTCTCGCTTTCGACCGTCGTGATCGTGGTCGGGATGTTGAAGACCTTCGCGGCCTTCGCGAGGCCGACGACGTTGTTCTTCAGCGTCTGGCGATCGATCGACTGCACGCCGAACGCCATTTGCGGCTGCTGGTCGATGAAGATCAGCTGGCTGTTGTGCGGGGTAAGTACTTCAAGCTTGGGGTTGCTCATGATGGTGATGTCCTTTGACGCGGAGAAAGATGAGACTCGCCTGGCCGACGAATCCGCGAAGCGTCCAATGCGCGGTGCCGGCAACCGGCCTGCGTCATTCAATACGCGAATGCGCGACCGCACCAGTTAATTGTTCTGATTCTCGCCACGCGCTGAATTCAGACTGAAAAGATCTGAATTTCATTGAATGCGCTGACGACGAACGCGCAGACCTGATAGGCTGGCCCAAGACTTTCGGATCGACGCCAGCCCGGTATTCATCCGTATTTTTAAACGGCCGTCATTCCATTCCAGACCCATGAAACCGTACATTGCTTCACTTCTCGCCGGCATCCTCGCCGGCGTCGTTTACGCGCTGATCGGCGTGCAATCGCCAGCGCCGCCCGCCGTCGCCCTGGCGGGCCTGCTCGGCATTCTGGCCGGCGAACAGATCCTTCCCGTGGTGCGACGGATGTTCGACGGGATCCGACTGGGAACCGCGTGGCGCGACGCGAAGTGCAACCAGCACATGTTCGGCGCGCTGCCCGGCGCACACGCCGACGCTGCCGTGAAGCGCCGCGAATCGACACCGACGTGACAGGCTGACGTCGAGCGAATGCGGCGGCGGCCCGTTGTGAACAGGATTGGAATCCGCGTCGCCCGACGGCGCGACATCGCCTGATGCCCTTGCCGTAGAAAACTCGCCATGAAGCTGTCTTTCGAAGCACTCGAGGCACTGGACGCGATCGACCGCACCGGTACGTTTGCCGACGCGGCAGAGCTGGTGCACCGCGTGCCGTCCGCGCTGACATACGTCGTACAGAAGCTCGAGAGCGATCTCGGCGTCGCGTTGTTCGATCGCAGCGGGCGTCGTGCAAAGCTCACGCATGCGGGCCGCGTCGTCGTCGAGGAAGGTCGCCGTCTCCTTCATGCCGCCGAACAGCTCGAGCGGAAGGCCCAGCGCGCGCAGCAAGGTTGGGAAACCGAGGTCCGCGTCTGCATCGCCGAGATACTGCCGTTCGACATGATGTGGCGATACGTTCACGCGTTCTACGACCTTGAAATGGACACGCGACTGCGCTTCTCCACCGAAGTGCTCGGCGGCACCTGGGATGCGCTGATTTCGCGGCGGGCCGATCTGATCGTCGGCGCGGCGGGCGAGCCTCCGGAACTGCCGGACATCGTCGCGCAGCCCATCGGCACGCTCCGGCACGTGTTCGCGGTCGCCCCTACCCATCCGCTCGCGGCGCTGCCCGAACCGCTGTCGATGGCGGCGATCGTCGAGTATCGCAGCGCGGTGATCTCCGACACGTCCCGCGAACTTCAGCCGCAGCCGGTCGCGCTTGACGCCGGCCAACCGTATCTCGCGGTGCCGACGCTCGCCGCGAAACTGGCCGCGCAATGCGAAGGACTCGCGGTGGGTACCCTCCCGGACTGCATCGCGGCGCCCGCGATCGCGCAAGGCAGGCTCGTCGCGCGGGAAGTCACCGGCATGCGCGACACGACCCATTGCTATATCGCATGGCGCGCCGACGAAGCCGGACGCGCGCTACGCTGGTGGGTCGAACAGCTCGGTCACCACGACCTCGTCGACCGGTTCACCGCGCATGCGTGACGCTGCGCTTTCCGCGAACGGTCGAGCGGTCTCGCGCTTGCCGACCTGCATCAATCAAGCTGCATCAACCAAGCGGTTCTCGAAGTCAGCGTTGAATGAAATGAAGAAACGCGGGGCGGCTTCGCCGCCGCGCCGGTGGCGCACGCAGCCGACCCCGCGTGCGGAATCGGCGTTCAGCGCGACGCGGACGGCTCGCCGGCGCGGCCGGATCGCCAGGTGAGGAAACCGAGCGCCGCAAGCGGCAGCGCCAGGGCCCAGAACCCGGCGTACAGGTACGCGGTCGCGCCGGCGCCCGCGCCGATCGCGAAACCGACAACCGGCGGCAGCGTGCGTCGCAGCCGCGCGCGTGCGGCTTCCCGTTCGGCCGGCGCGGCGATCGGCACGAGCCAGTCGAATGCATCGATGACGGCCTGCGTGACGTTGCCGGTCATCACGGTATTCGCGACGACGGTGCGCGCGGTCAGCCGGCCGTGCGCGTTCTGCACGCCCATTGCCGCCGCACCGAGCAGCCCGCAGACGATCGTCGCGGGCGCATCGGCGCTACCGATCGGCGACGCCGCGACGCCCGCGAGCATGAAGCCGGCCAGCAGGATCGTCTGCAGTGCATACAGCGAGCACGCCCGCGGGCCATGCCCGCGCACGCGCATCCGGTGATCGAGCAGGCGGGCGGCCACGATGCCCGCAATGAAGGCCGGAAACGCGAGCCACTTGATCATCAGGCCCTGGCCGACACCGGCGAGGCCCGAGCCGATGAGGATGAAGTTGCCGGTGACGTGCGCGGTAAAGAGCCCGAACAGCGCGACGAAGCCGAGCGTGTCGACATAGCCGGCGATCGAGGCGAGGAACACATCCTCGCCGCGCAGGTGATCGGGGGCCGCCGCGCCCGCTGCCGTTACTTGCGCGGGCTGCATGTCGTGGCTTCCGTGGTTCTATCGAAGGTGTCCGTATCGCGGACCCGCGCGGCGAGCACGCGCCATTGCGCCTGCACGAGCGGAATCGCATGCTCGCGGAAGACGAGGCCGAGCAGGCCCGCTGGCGCGGTCAGCGGCCGCGCGGGCGACTGCACGCGCACGAGGGGGGGCAGGAAGCCGACTGCGATGCCGGCTCCCGGCGAGATCAGGTAAGCCATGGTCCGTTCCGGTTGCGCCGCGGGCCGGCCGAAGGGCTTCGGCCTCGTGCAGCGGTTCGGGAGCAAGCGTAGGGAATGCGGGCCTGAAAGTCATGGCGGCGACCTGAAATTTTCTGAAACCGCCGAACCGCGCGCGGCACGACGCCCGCCTTCGCGGCCTGCCGCGCGGCCCTCGCCGGGGCGCGCCTTGCTATTTTTCGATCGATAAGTGCAGAATGGCCCATTCAGGAGCCGACGCATGACCGAGACCAAGCGCAATGCAGCGCCCCGTGCGCGCGGGACGACCGCCGACGACACCGCCGGCACATCGGGCCGCCGCCTCACGCCGGAAGCACGCGAACGACAGATCGTCGAAAAGGCGGTCGAACACTTCGCGACCCACGGTTTTTCCGGCAGCACGCGCGAGCTCGCGCGGCAGATCGGCGTGACCCAGCCGCTGCTCTACCGGTATTTCCCGAGCAAGGAAGCGCTGATCGATCGCGTATACGACGAGGTCTACACGTGGGACCCCGAGTGGGAAAAGCTGATCGCCGACCGCTCGGTTCCGCTCCAGCAGCGGCTCGTCGCGTTCTACCGGTCGTACGCGCAGACGATCCTGCGGCGCGAATGGATCCGCACGTTCATCTTCGCGGGGCTCAGCCGCGAGGGCTTCAATACGCGCTATCTGTCGCGGCTGCGCGAACGCGTGTTCCTGCCGGTGCTGCGCGAGCTGCGGCACGCGTACGACATCGCGACACCGGCGTCGGAAGCGCAGCGCAACGCGGAAATCGAACTGGTGTGGAGCCTGCACGCGAGCATCTTCTATCTCGGCGTGCGCAAGTGGGTATACGGGTTGCCGGTGCCCGACGATCTCGACGCGGAAATCGAACGACAGATCGACGCGTTCCTGAACGGCACGCCGGCCGCGCTGCAGCGTGTGGCGTCCGACGCATCCGGCAAGCGCCCCCGCCGCAAGTGATGCCGGCGGGGCGGGGCGCTCAGGCCGGTTCAGAACGATTCAGCCGCGACGCACGTCACCTGCCCTATCCTCGGACAGCATCGGACGCGTGCCGTATCGCGCACCGCCCGCACAACCGGGATTTCCCATGACGACCGACACGCTTGCCCTGACCCACCACACCGTTACGGCGAACGGCATCCGCCAGCACGTCATCGATGCCGGCGCGGGGCCCGTCGTCGTGCTGCTGCACGGCTTCCCCGAAACGAGCTTCGCGTGGCGCTTCCAGATTCCGGCGCTGGCACGGCACTATCGCGTGATCGTGCCCGACCTGCGCGGCTACGGCGAAACCGACAAGCCCGCGGCCGGCTACGACAAGCGCAACATGGCGCGCGACGTCGCCGCGCTGCTCGATGCGCTCGGCATCGGGCGGATCGCGCTCGTCGGGCACGACCGCGGCGCACGCGTCGCGACGCGTTTCGCGAAGGACTTCCCCGAACGTGTCGACCGGCTCGTCGTGATGGACAACGTGCCGACGCGCATCGTCGCGCAGAACATGACCGCGCAAACGGCCCGCGCGTACTGGTTTTTCCTGTTCCACCAGGTGCCCGACCTGCCGGAGGCGCTGATCGCCGGCAAGGAAGCCGAATGGCTCGGCTATTTTTTCGCCGACTGGTGCTACAACCCGCACGCGATCTCGGGCGATGCGTTCGACACGTACGTGCGCGCGTATCGGCGTCCGGGCGCCGTGCGCGGCGCGCTGGCGGACTATCGCGCGAACGCGGAAGACGTCCAGCAGGACCTCGTCGATGCGGATATCAGGATCGCGTGCCCGACCATGGCGATCTGGGGCGAGGATTTCTACGCGGTCGGCAAGATGTTCGACATGAAGACCGTGTGGGAAAGCATGGCAACCCACCTGCGTGCCGAGCCGATCGCGCAGTGCGGACATCTGCCGCACGAGGAGCAGCCCGAGCGCGTGAACGCGCTGCTGCTCGATTTCCTGCGCGGCTGGGGCGGCTGATGCGCCGTTCGCCGCACGCGGCATCATCGAGGGAACATCGGATGGAACACGGATCGGGCCGCAAGGCCGTCATCGCCGGCGGATCGGTCGGCGGGCTGTTCGCGGCGACCGCGCTGCGCGCGGCCGGCTGGGACGTCCGCGTCTTCGAGCAATCGCCGCACGCACTCGACAGCCGCGGCGGCGGCATCGTGCTGCAGCCGCCGATCGAGCGCGCATTCGCGTTCGGCGGCGTGGCGCTACCGCGCGACGCGGGCGTCGATTCGGTCGACCGGATCTACGTCGACGCGCAGGACCGGATCGTGCAGCGCTTCGCGATGCCGCAGACGCAGACGGGATGGAACGTGATCTACACGGCGCTGAGGCGTGCGCTGCCGGCCGAAATCATCCACGCGGGCGACGCATTCGAGCGGTTCGAGCAGGACGGCGAGCGGATCGTCGCGCATTTCGCGAGCGGCCGCGTCGAGACGGCCGACCTGCTGATCGGCGCGGACGGCGGCCGCTCGACGGTGCGCGCGCAGTTGCTGCCGGACGTGCAGCCGGCGTATGCGGGTTATGTCGCGTGGCGCGGGCTCGTCGACGAACGCGCGCTGCCCGAGCAGGTGCTGGTCATGCTGCGCGAACGCTTCACGTTCCAGCAAGGCGACCGGCACCTGTTCCTCGCCTATCTGGTGCCCGGCGCCGACGGCGCGACCGAACCGGGCGGGCGGCGCGTGAACTGGGTGTGGTACCGGCGGCTCGCGTCCGACCGGCTGCCGTCGCTGTTCCTCGCGCGCGACGGCACGCAGCGCGACGGGTCGCTGCCGCCCGGCGCGATGCGCGACGACAACCGCGCGGAACTCGTCGACGCCGCCGACCGGATGCTCGCGCCGACACTCGCCGCGCTCGTCGATGCGACCGCCGCGCCGTTCGCACAGGCGATCATCGATCTCGCGGCCGCACGCATGGCGTTCGGCCGCGCGGTGCTGCTCGGCGACGCCGCGTGCATCGTGCGCCCGCACACCGCGGGGGGCGTCGCGAAAGCGGCGGACAACGCGGTCGATCTCGCCGAAGCGTTGCGCGACGTCGCACGCGGCGTCGCGTTCGACGCCGCGCTGGCGGGCTGGGACGCCCGTCAGCGGGCGGCCAGCGCGCTGTTGTCCGCGCGCGGGATCGCGCTCGGCGCGCGGCTGATGGGCGCGGCGTGACGGCTCGCCGGCCGGAGGTCGAGTGCCGCGCGGTGCGGATCGAAGTCGGGGTTCAACGCGCGCAGCACGCCGGCGCGCCCGCCGTCGTCATCGGGCAGTTGCGGCTGCCCGCGCGCGAACGCCGGGGCTGCGGCCGCCGCGAGCCACGCGGCGATCGCCAGCCCCGTCACGCGTATCGATATGGCGGCCCGCTTCATTGCGCGCTCGCGGTCGACACGGCAGCCGACGTCATGGCCATTGCCGTGTGGCTGTCGCCATGCGCGATCGCATACAGCTCGCGATTGCGCGCGATCGTCTGCGTGCTCGGCGGATAGTCCCAGTTCGACGTCGGCACCGTGCCGTCGCGCTCGGCCCGAACCAGGTCGGCGCGCACGTCGGCGCGCGTGACCGTATGGTCGGCGGTTTGCGCAAAAGCGGCGACCGGTGCGCTCAGCGCACAGGAAATCAGGACTGCACGAATCAGCTTGTTCATGACCTTCACCTCTCAAAGATAGCGTGTTCGCGTCCGCAGATCAGGCCGGACATCCGCTCCGCATCGATGCGATGAGGAGTGGTGTCCATTCTGCGATTCGCGCGCTGTCCGGAAGGTGAGGCTTCGATTACGGTCTTGTCATCTGGTCGCGGCCCGGCCGCACGGCCGTGTCGGTCAACGCGCAGCGGTTTCCGGATTCCGCACGCTGCCCAGAAACCGCGTCAACTCCACCGTCTGCGGCCGCTCGAAGATTTCCTCGGCCGTCCCGCTCTCCCACACGCGTCCCTGGTGCATGAACACGATCCGGTCGCTCACCGCCCGCGCGAAGTTCATCTCGTGCGTGACCATGATCAGCGTCATGTCCTCGCGCGCGAGTTGCTCGACGACGCCCAGCACCTCGCCGACGAGCTCGGGATCGAGCGCGGACGTGATCTCGTCGCACAGCAGCACGCTCGGCTTCATCGCAAGCGCACGCGCGATCGCGACGCGCTGCTGCTGGCCGCCCGACAGCTGTTCCGGAAACGCGTCGAACTTGTCGCCGAGGCCGACGCGCTCGAGCATCAGCTCCGCGATCGCGCGCGCCTGCTGGCGGTGCGACTTCTTCACCACCGACTGCGCGAGCATCACGTTCTGTCCGGCGCTCAGATGCGGAAACAGGTTGTATTGCTGGAACACCATGCCGACCTTCAGCCGCAGTGCACGCAAGTCCGCATGCCGTGCATCGACGCGTTCGCCGTCGACCGAGATCGTGCCCGCGTCGATGCTCTCGAGCCCGTTGAGCGTGCGCAGCAGCGTGCTCTTGCCCGAGCCGCTGCGGCCGATGATCGACACGACCTGCCCGCGCTCGACGGAGAAATCGATGCCCTTGAGCACATGATGGGTGCCGAAGTTCTTTTCGAGACCCCGGGTTTCAACGAGCGGCATGCCATCTCCTTTGCAACGTGCGCGCATAACGGGTAAGCGGATAGCAGAGCGCGAAATAGATCAGCGCGACGAGGCCATACACGACGAACGGCCGGAACGTCGCGTTCGAGATCGCGATGCCGACCTTCGTCAGCTCGGTGAAGCCGATGATCGACACGAGCGCCGTATCCTTCACGGCCTGCACGCCGAAGCCGACCGTCGGCGCGATCGCGATGCGCGCGGCCTGCGGCAGGATCACGTGACGCAACTGCTCGACATAACTCATCGCGAGGCTCGCCGATGCTTCCCACTGCCCTTTCGGCACCGCCTCGACGCAGCCGCGCCAGATCTCGGCCAGATAGGCGCTGGTGAAGAACGTGAGCCCCGCGGTGGCCGCGACCCACGGCGAAACGTCGAGCCCGACGAGCGGCAAGCCGAAGAACACGATGAACAGTTGCATCAGCAACGGCGTGCCCTGGAACACTTCGATATAGAGTTTCGCGACGCCGCGCAGCACCGTCGAATTCGACACGCGCATCACGAGCAGCCCGAGGCCGACGAGGCCGCCGGACACGAACGACACGATCGACAGCACGATCGTCCAGCGCGCGGCCAGCAGCAGGTTCGCGAGCATCTGCCCGAACGTGAAATCGGTCATCGCGCACCTCGCATGCGGCGGGAGAACAGGCGGCGGCCCATCGCGCCGAGCGTCGCGCGCATCAGCAGCGCCATCGCCAGATACGCGAGCGTGATCACGAAGTACGTCTCGAATGCGCGGAAGTTGCGCGACTGGATGTAGCTGGCCGCATAGGTCAGATCGGCCACCGAGATCTGCGACACGACCGCCGAGCCGAGCATCGTGATCACGATCTGGCTCGACAGCGCGGGAAACACCTTGGCGAGCGCCTGCGGCAGCACGACGTGGCGCAGCATCTGCGCGCGCGACATCGCGAGCGCGGACGCCGCCTCCAGATGCCCTTTCGGCACGGCGGCCACGCCCGCGCGCACGATCTCGACCGAGTACGCGCCGAGATTGAGCGTCATCGCGAGGATCGCGGCCGTGTATTCGTCGATGTGCACGCCGAGCGCCGGCAAGCCGAAGAAGATGAAGAACAGCTGGACGACGAACGGCGTATTGCGAATCGCCTCGACGTATGCGCCGATCAGCGGGCGAAGTTTCACGGCCGCGCGCGCGTCGGCGCTGTACGCGGCCGCGCCGAGCACGCCGACCGCCACGCCGAGCACGGTCGCGACCGCGGTCAGCGCGAGCGTGATCGCCGCGCCGCTCGCGAATACGCCGGCATACTCGGCAAGCTCGCCGAATTGAAGCTGGTAGCTCATGGGAACGGGATAGATTCGGGTTCGGACAACGACACGCGCCGCGCCGGGCATCCCGGCCGCGGCGCCGTGTCACGCGACACGGCGATGCGTCACAGTCCGGCCGGCAACGGCTGGCCGAGCCATTTGCGCGACATTTCGCCCAGCGAGCCGTCCTGCTTCGCATGCGCGATCGCATCGTCGATCTTCGCGAGCAGGCGCGGTTCGTTCTTGTTGACGCCGACGAAGCACGGCGAATTCTTGATCACGAACTTGACCTCGGGGCGGCGCGGCGGATTCTTCGCGAGAATCGCCGCCGCGACGATGTTGCCGGCCGCGATCAGTTGGACCTGCCCCGACAGGAAAGCCTGGATCGTCGCGTTGTTGTCCTCGAAGCGCTTGATCGTCGCGTTCGGCGCGAGCTGCGACAGCGCGATCTCCTCGAGCGCGCCGCGCGTCGCGCCGACCGTCTTGCCGCCGAGGTCGGCGGGCGTGCTCACCTTCACGTCGGACGGCCCGAACACGCCCTGGAAATACGGTGCGTACGCGCTCGAGAAGTCGATGACCTTCTCGCGCTCCGGCGTCTTGCCGAGCGACGAGATCACCATGTCGACCTTGTTGGTCGTCAGGTACGGAATCCGGTTCGCACTGTTGACGGGCACCAGCTTCAGCTTGACGCCGAGCGCCTTGGCAAGAAGTCCGGCCATGTCGATGTCGTAACCCTGCGGCTGCATGTCCGTGCCGACCGAACCGAACGGCGGATAGTCCTCGGGCACCGCGACGCGCAGCGTGCCGTTCTTCGCGATGGTGTCGAGCGCATCGGCGTGGGCCGGCGCGGCGGCGAACAGCGCGATCACGGGGGCGGCGAGCAGCGCAGCCAGCCAGGTGCGTCGGGGGAACGGTCGGGTCGTCGGGCTCACGGTGAATCTTCCTTGTCTGGTATGTCGTCGGGCAGCGCGCAACGATTGCGCGGCCGACACCACTCCAGCAAAAACCGGGCCACCGACGTGAAACGCTTGCCGCACCGGCATGAGGCGGAAATTTCGGCGAACCTCTCGGCGAACCGGATTCCTCATTTCGGTGCACGAACCGGTGCCGTCGGTAACGCTTGCCCCCGCAGCGCGCGCCGGCGCACCAAATTACCTATCCGGTTCACCCGGCGCCGGGGCCCTATGCACGGATTCGAACAGCCCCAGTCCAAATTTGCATTCCGTTTGTGACGGGAATTACGGCTGAATACGTTCGCGACGTACCGGGCCTTTCGTCACGTCCGACGAATCGCGATCAGGACCGGCGCGCTCGATTGCGCGCGCTGCTCCTCCGGTACCGGTGGTCCCGATCGTCCCGCGATCGGGGCGAGTCCCATCCCATCCGTGCGCGAGGATACCGTCATGGCATCGATTCCCGACCCGTCGACAACCGGCGAAACCGACAAACGCAGCTGGCTCGAATCGCACGAAGCCGGCTATCACAAGACCCTCGGCAATCGACAGGTGCAGATGATCGCAATCGGCGGGGCCATCGGCACCGGGCTGTTTCTCGGCGCCGGCGCGCGGCTGCAGGCCGCCGGCCCGGCGCTCGCGATCGTCTACCTGGTGTGCGGCGCGTTTTCGTTCCTGATCCTGCGCGCGCTCGGCGAGCTGGTGATGCATCGCCCCAGCAGCGGCAGCTTCGTGTCGTACGCACGCGAATTCCTCGGCGAGAAGGCATCGTTCGTCGCCGGCTGGATGTACTTCCTGAACTGGGCGATGACCGGCATCGTCGACATCACCGCCGTCGCGCTCTACATGCATTACTGGGCGCCGTTCGCGGCCGTGCCGCAGTGGATCTTCGCGCTCGTCGCGCTGTGCATCGTCGCGACGATGAACCTGATCGGCGTGAAATGGTTCGCCGAGATGGAGTTCTGGTTCGCGCTGATCAAGGTCGCCGCGATCGTGCTGTTTCTCGTGATCGGTGCGGCGATCCTCGGCACGGGCATGCCGGTGGCCGGCCATGGCACCGGCATGCATCTGATCACCGACAACGGCGGGTTCTTTCCGCACGGACTGATGCCGGCGCTGGTGCTGGTGCAGGGCGTGGTGTTCGCGTTCGCGGGCGTCGAACTGGTCGGCACGGCCGCCGGCGAATGCAAGGACGCGCGCAAGGTGCTGCCGCGCGCGATCAACAACGTGATCTGGCGCATCGCGATTTTCTACGTCGCGTCGGTCGTGCTGCTGGTTTGCCTGCTGCCGTGGAGCGCGTACAAGGCGGGCCAGAGCCCGTTCGTCACGTTCTTCGGCGCGCTCGGCGTGCCGGGTATCGGCTCGGTGATGAACCTGGTGGTGCTCACGGCCGCGCTGTCGAGCCTGAACTCCGGCCTGTATTCGACCGGGCGCGTGTTGCGTTCGCTGTCGATGGGCGGCTCGGCCCCCGCGTTCCTCGCGCGGATGAGTTCGCAATCCGTCCCGTACGCGGGCATTCTGGTGACGGTCGCGATCTATGTGGTCGGCGTGCTGCTCAACTATCTGGTGCCGTCGAGCGTGTTCGAGATCGTGCTGAACATCGCGTCGCTCGGCATCATCAGCACATGGGGCTTCATCGTCGTGTGCCAGATGAAGTTCCGCGCCGCGGTCAGGCGCGGCGACGTGGAAGACGTCGCGTTCAGGATGCCGGGCGCGCCCGTGACGTCGTGGCTCACGCTGCTGTTCCTGCTCGGCGTGCTGGTGTTGATGGCATTCGACTACCCGAACGGGACGTGGACGATTGCGTCGATCCCGCTGGTCGCGCTGCTGCTCGTGGCCGGCTGGAAGTGGCTGAGCCGTCGCGCGCGCCGTGCGTTGCTCAAGCCGACGATTCCGTCGATCGCGCTCACGCAGAACGTGCTCGAGAACGGCGAGCACTGACTCGCGGCGGCACGCGCGCCGTCGAACGATCCGCCGTCGGGCCAACGACGGCGGTCGACCGCCGCATTCAGTGATGCTCGTACAACGGTTGCTCGTCGAGCGACGCGAGCGATGCGAACGACGGCGCAGCGGCCTTGGCCGCGACGCTCGGCCGCGCGGCGGCCGATTGCGCTTGCTGTGCCGCGACCTTCGCTTCCGCGGCCTGGATGTCGTCGGGATAGTACGGATCGCTGCCGACCGGACGATAACCGGCCTTTTCGACGCGGACGAGATCGGCGCGCACGTCGGCCCGCGTGACCGCATGGTCGGTGGTTTGCGCAAAAGCGACGATCGGTGCGCTCAGCGCACAGGAAAGCAGGACTGCACGAATCAGGTTGTTCATGATGTTCACCTCTCAAAGATGGCGTGTTCGCGTCCGCAGATCAGGCCGGACCTCCGCTCCCCATCGATGCGATGAAGAGTTGGGTGCATTCTGCGATTCGCGCGCTTTCCTGAAGGTGAGGCCTCGATTACGGTTTTGTTATCTGGCCGCGTCCAGTCCGATCATCGCGCGGACGCTCCCTGTTCGACGATGGCCCGACTCATGTCCTCGATTGACACCGGCTTCTCGGGCTTCTTCACGACGCCCTTCAGCGAGGCGAGCGAGCGCGTGGCCGGGTAGATCTCATACCGGCCCGTTGCCTCGTTGAAGCTGAATTCGATCCGGTCTCCAGACGCCAGGCCCAGTTGATTTCGGACGTCCACCGGAATGGTGACCCGCCCCCTTGAAGTGATAGTGGCTGCTGTCATTGCGGCACCTCCACTATTCCTTACTTTCCGGGAAGGCATATGAAAAAGCAAGGGCGCGCCGCCGGCGACCAAACGCCCACGATGCCGCCGCCCGCACAGATAACGGTTTCGTAATCTTCGAGTCAGGGTCGGGTCAACGCCGCGCCGGCAGACTGCATGCTCGTCGCATCGAATGCGCATCCAAGCCCTGCTTCGAGGAGCACCATCATGTGGATCGTCCGGCTGGCGTTACGCAGGCCCTACACGTTCGTCGTACTCGCACTGCTGATCTTCATCGCGGGGCCGCTCGCGCTGCTGCGCACGCCGACGGACATTTTCCCGAGCATCGACATTCCGGTCGTCAGCATCGTCTGGTCGTACAACGGCTTCTCCGCCGAGGACATGGCCAAGCGGATCACGTCGAACTACGAACGCGCGCTCACGTCCGACGTCGACGACATCGAGCACATCGAGTCGCAGTCGCTGAACGGCGTGTCGGTCGTGAAGATCTTCTTCCATCCGGGCGCCGACATCAATCGCGCGATCGCGGAAGCCGCGAGCAACGCCGCGTCGATCCTGCGCATCCTGCCGCCCGGCACGCTGCCGCCGAACATCATCACGTACAACGCGTCGACCGTGCCGATCCTGCAGCTCGGCCTGTCGAGCGACACGCTCCCCGAGCAGCAGCTGTACGACCTCGGCAACAGCTTCATCCGCACGCAGCTCGCGACCGTCCAGGGCGCGGCCGTGCCGCTGCCGTTCGGCGGCAAGATTCGTCAGATCGTCGTCGATCTCGATACGCGCGCGCTGCAGGCGAAGGGGCTCGCGCCGATCGACGTCGTCAACGCGATCAACGCGCAGAACCTGATCCTGCCGGGCGGCACCGCGAAGATCGGCACGCACGAATACAACGTGCAGATGAACGGCAGCACGCAGACGGTCGCCGCGCTGAACGACCTGCCGGTGAAGACGATCGGCGGTAATGTCGTCTATGTGCGCGACGTCGCGCACGTTCGCGACGGCTACGCGCCGCAGACCAACATCGTACGGGCGGACGGCAAGCGCGCGGCGCTGCTGACGGTCGAGAAGACCGGCAGCACGTCGACGCTGACGATCATCGACCAGGTGAAGACGATGCTGCCGAAGATCGCGGCCGGGCTGCCGAAGGCGCTGCACATTTCGCCGCTCGACGATCAGTCCGTGTTCGTGAAGGCGGCGGTCCAGGGCGTCGTGCGCGAGGCGCTGATCGCCGCGTGCCTGACCGCGCTGATGATCCTGCTGTTCCTCGGCAGCTGGCGCGCGACGCTGATCATCGCGATCACGATCCCGCTCGCGGTGCTCACGTCGCTGCTCGCGCTGTCCGTGCTCGGCCAGACCATCAACATCATGACGCTCGGCGGGCTCGCGCTCGCGGTCGGGATCCTCGTCGACGACGCGACCGTCGCGATCGAGAACATCACGCATCATCTCGAGCTCGGCGCGCCGCTCGAGGAGGCCATTCTGACCGGCGCGGGCGAAATCGCGGTGCCGACCTTCGTGTCGACGCTGTCGATCTGCATCGTGTTCGTACCGATGTTCCTGCTGACCGGCGTCGCGCGCTATCTGTTCGTGCCGCTCGCCGAAGCCGTGATCTTCGCGATGATCGCGTCGTACTTCTTCTCGCGCACGCTGGTGCCGACGCTCGCGATGGCGCTGATGCGCGCCAAAGGCAGCGGCCGGCCGCCGCGCGGCGTATTCGCGCGCATCGCACGTTTCCAGGCCGCGTTCGAGCATCGCTTCGAGGCCGTGCGGCTGCGCTATCGCGCGCTGCTGTCGGCGGCGATCGCACATCGCCGCCGCTTCGCGGCCGCGTTCCTGCTCGCCTGCGTCGCATCGACCGGCCTCTATGCGTTCGCCGGGCAGGACTTCTTCCCGTCGGTCGACACCGGCGAGATCCGCCTGCACCTGCGCGCGCCGACCGGCACGCGGATCGAGGAAACCGCGCGGCTGACCGACCAGGTCGAAGCAAAGATCCGCGGCGTGATTCCGGCGAACCAACTCGCCGGCGTGCTCGACAACATCGGCGTGCCGGTGAGCGGGATCAACCTCACGTACGACTCGTCGGACCCGATCGGCACCGAGGACGCCGACGTGCTCGTCACGCTGAAGCCGAATCACGCGTCGACCGCCGCGTACGTCGCGAAGCTGCGCAACGTGCTCGCGCAATCGTTCCCCGGCGTGACGTTCGCGTTCCTGCCGGCCGACATCGTCAGCCAGATCCTGAATTTCGGGCTGCCCGCGCCGATCGACATCCAGATCGTCGGCAACAAGCTCGACCAGAACCGGGCGGTCGCGAACGCGCTGCTCGCGAAGCTGCGCGGTGTGCGCGGGCTCGTCGACGCGCGCATCCAGCAGCCCGGCGACGAACCGGCGATCAACGTGAACGTCGATCGCACGAAGGCGATCCAGGCCGGCCTCGAACAGCGCGACGTCGCGCAGAACCTGCTGATCGCGCTGTCCGGCAGCTCGCAGACGACGCCGAACTTCTGGCTCGATCCGCGCAACGGCGTCAGCTACCCGGTGCTCGTGCAGACGCCGCAATACACGGTGAATTCGCTGCAGTCGCTCGCGAACGTGCCGCTGCCCGCCGGCACCGCCCGCTCGCCGCAGACGCCGGCCGGCGGCCCGGCCGCGGGCGTGCCCGCGCAGAACCTGCTCGGCTCGCTCGGCACGTTCTCGCGCGCGACGCAGCAGGCCGTGGTGTCGCACTACAACGTGCAGCCGGTGCTCGACATCTTCGCGTCGGTGCAGGGGCGCGACCTCGGCGGCGTCACGGCCGACGTGACGAAGCTCGTCGACGCCGCGCGCGCGCAACTGCCGCCCGGTTCGTCGATCGTGCTGCGCGGCCAGGTGCAGGCGATGCACGAATCGTTCGCGGGCCTGCTCGGCGGCCTCGCGCTCGCGATCTCGCTGGTCTACCTGCTGATGGTCGTGAACTTCCAGTCGTGGCTCGATCCGCTCGTGATCGTCGGCGGGCTGCCCGCGTCGCTCGCCGGCATCGCGTGGATGCTGTTCGTCACGCGCACCACGCTGTCGGTGCCCGCGCTGACCGGCACGATCCTGTGCATCGGCATCGCGACCGCGAACAGCATCCTCGTCGTGAATACGGCGCGCGAACTGCTCGCGGGCAGCGCATCGCCGTGGCAGGCCGCGCTCGACGCCGGCTTCAGCCGCTTCCGGCCCGTCGTGATGACCGCGCTCGCGATGCTGATCGGCATGTTGCCGATGGCGCTCGGCCTCGGCGACGGCGGCGAGCAGAACGCGCCGCTCGGCCGCGCGGTGATCGGCGGCCTCGCGTTCGGCACGGTGTCGACGCTGCTGTTCGTGCCGGTGCTGTTCGGCTTCGTCCACGCGTGGCTCGCGCGGCGTCGCGACGCCGCGGCCGCCCGGCGCGCGCAGCACGCACCCGATACGCCGGCGCTGCGTTGAGCGCAGGCGCCCCACCTTTCCTATCCATCGATTCGCCCGACCCCGGACCCATCATGAACGACTCGATCGAACCCGTCGCGCCGCCGCCCGCCGCCGAAGCGGCCACCGCGGCCGCAGCCGTGCCGCCCGCCGCCCGCGGCGGCGCCCCCGACACCCCGCCGGCCCGCGGCCGCCGCAAGCTGGCCGTGCCGCTCGCGGCCGTCGCGCTCGCCGCCGCGCTGCTCGCGCTCGGCATCGTGCCGCGTATCGACGCACGCGCCGCGCAACGTGCGCAGGTGGCCGTGCAGCAGGCGCTGCCGGTGTCCATCGTCGTGCCCGGCGCGGCGCCGGCCGACCAGACGCTGACGTTGCCCGGCTCGGTCGCGCCCTATGCGGACGCATCGATCTATGCGCGCACGAGCGGCTATATCGCGCACTGGAGCGTCGATCTCGGCACGCACGTGAAGGCCGGCCAGACGCTCGCGCAGATCTCGGCGCCCGATCTCGACGCGCAGCTGCGCCAGGCGCGCGCCGACGAAGCGAGCGCACAGGCGAACTACGACTATGCGAAATCGACCGCGCAGCGCTGGCAGGACATGCTGAAAACGCAGTCGGTGTCGCAGCAGGACACCGACACGAAGGTCGCGGACATGAACGCGAAGCGCGCGATGCTCGCGTCCGCGCAGGCGAACGTCGCGCACCTTGCCGAACTCGTGTCGTACGAGTCCGTCACCGCGCCGTTCGACGGCGTGATCACCGCACGCAACGTCGACGTCGGCACGCTGGTCACCGCGGGCGGCACGCCCGGCAGCCCCGGCCTGTCGGGCGAACTGTTCCATCTCGAACAGACGGACACGCTGCGCGTGTTCGTCGACGTGCCGCAGGACAGCGCGGCCGGCGTGTCGACCGGCACGCCGGTCTACCTGACGACGCCGCAGTATCCGGGACGGCGCGTTGCCGCGCGTGTCGCGCGCAGCGCGGGCGCGATCGATCCCGTCACGCGCACGCTGCGCGTCGAGATCGACGTCGACAACCGCGACGGCACGCTGATGCCCGGTGCGTATGCGCAGGCGCATCTCGTCTTGCCGAGCGCGGCGCCGGCGCTCGACCTGCCGGTCAGTGCGCTGCTGTTCCGCCCGAACGGCGTGACGGTCGCCACCGTCGGCGCGAACGGACGCACCGCGCTGAAGACCGTGCAGATCGGGCGCGATTTCGGCACGCGCGTGGAGATCGTCGCGGGGCTCGCGGCGACCGATCGCGTAATCGATAACCCCGGCGATGCGATCACGGCCGGGGAAGCCGTGAAGATCGTGGCGACTTCGCGCGATGCGGCGCCGGTTGCGGCTTCGGCTGCTTCGGCTGCTTCGGCTGCTTCGTCCGCGCAGGCCGCGCAACCGGCGTCCGCGACCGGTGCGCGCGACGTGCCGCCGCTGCGCGCGGCCGGCGTCGCACGCGCTGCTTCAACGCCCGCTCCGGCGCCCGCCCGCGGCTAACCCATCGACGACCACCCACGAGATGCCTGCCATGCGCCTTCTTCATCCGCTCCCGTTCGCTCGCCGCATCGTCGCGCTCGGCGCCGTCGCCACATTGACCGCCTGCTCGACGCTGCCGCCCTATTCGCCACCCGCCGTCGCGGTGCCCGCGCACTACGCGGGCGCGCCGGCCGCGCAAGCCGGCTGGCACGTCGCGATGCCCGCGGACGCCGCCGCGCGCGGCGCGTGGTGGACCGTGTTCGGCGACGCCGACCTGAACACGCTCGAAGCCCGCGTCGACGTGTCGAACCAGACGGTGAAGAAAGCCGTCGCCGACCTGCAGCAGGCACGCGCGATGGTCGACTATCAGCACGCCGGTTTCCTGCCGACGATCACGGCAGGCGTCGCGCAAAGCCGCTCGCGCGTGTCGCAAAACCGGCTCGGTTCGTCGCTCGCCGGCAAGACGACGCCCGACTACCAGGCCGGCGTGGCCGCGAGCTGGGAACCCGACGTGTTCGGCCGCGTGCGCGACGCGGTGACCGGCGCGCAGGCGAATGCCGCCGCGAGCGCGGCCGACCTGCAGGCCGTGAAGCTGTCGGTCACGGCCGAACTCGCGACCGACTATTTCGCGCTGCGCTCGCTCGACACGCAGAAGCAGTTGCTCGATGACACGGTGCACGCGTACGCGGACGCGCTGACGCTGCTCAAACAACAACT
Organism: Burkholderia sp. AcTa6-5; assembly: GCF_017815075.1. Lineage (NCBI taxonomy): Bacteria > Pseudomonadati > Pseudomonadota > Betaproteobacteria > Burkholderiales > Burkholderiaceae > Burkholderia > Burkholderia sp. AcTa6-5. The sequence goes on from NZ_JAGIQE010000040.1 coordinate 19,071, forward strand.
CGCGGCCGGTGCGATCGACGCGTCGGCGGTTGCGCAAGCCGACACGCAGCTCGAATCGACGCGCACGCAGGACACCGACATCGACGCGTCGCGTGCGCAGTTGCAGCACGCGATCGCGACGCTCGTCGGCGAGAGCGCATCGACGTTCGCGCTGCCGCCGCGCGTGCAGGCGTTCCACGTGCCGGCCATTCCGGCCGGCGTGCCGTCGCAACTGCTCGAGCGGCGGCCCGACATCGCGGCGGCCGAGCGCCGTGTCGCGGCCGCGAACGCGCAGATCGGCGAGGCGCGCGCCGCGTTCTTTCCCGATCTGGTGCTGTCGGCGAGCGCCGGCCTCGAGAGTTCGTTCTTCGCGCCGTGGCTCGCCGCGCCGAGCCTGTTCTGGTCGCTCGGCCCGCAACTCGCCGGCACGCTGTTCGACGGCGGCCGCCGCAGCGCGTCGCTGCGCGGCGCGCATGCGCAATACGACGGCGCGGTCGCCGATTACCGGCAAACCGTGCTCGTCGCGTTCCAGCAGGTCGAGGATCAGTTGTCCGCGATCGATGCGCTCGCATCCGAAGCCGGCAGCCAGCAACGCGCGACCGACGCAGCCGACCTGTCGCTGCGGCTGACGACGAATCGCTTCAATGCGGGCGCCGTCAGCTATCTGGACGTGGTGACCGCGCAGACGATCGCGCTGACGAACCGGCGCACGGCCGATCAGATCGACGCGCGGCGGATCGAGGCGGAAGTCGGGTTGCTGAAGGCATTGGGTGGTGGCTGGCAGACAGGGGCGAACGCAGGCTCTGGTGCGGAATCGAACACCGGCGTGAAGGAACAGGCCGGGGCCGCGCAACCCGAACCCGCCGTCACGCCGCCGGCGGCTGGTTGAACCTGCAAGGAACGCGTGCCGCGCGCTATGCCCGCAAAAATCCTTTCGCGGCGCACTTGCGATGCTGTCTAGGGGAAACAAGCACTAGAGTCGCCCCACCGGGCTTCGGATGATGGTTATATTGTTGTGCACGCACCAATTTGTTGATCATCCGTTACGTGCACGCTATGCTTTTGCCACGAGTAGCTTTCCTCATTACGCCGCTCATGAACCAAATCCGACATTGCAAGCGCTTGAAGGCGCATTAGCAAAATCTTCGCGCATACGTCCCCCGTTTTTTGCATGAGCGCAACGCGTGCAGACACAAAAAGAACGTCGCTCTCAGCCTTTGCTGACGGCACTACCACAAGTTTTCCCATTAGCCGTATCTGTGGTGACCGTTAGCAGAACCTTCGAACGGCAACAGCGACGGACCACGCTGTTGCTCGCCCCCGTTCAACCGGGCGCGACCGTCTGATGTGCGGCTTGGCTGGGCTGATTCGCTACGACGGCCAGGCACCCGCACAGGTCGAGCGGGTGCTCGCCATGCGCGAGCAACAACGGCATCGTGGGCCAGACGGCCGGGGCTTATGGCATGACCAACACGCCGTGCTTGCTCACGACCGTTTGGCGCTACTCGACGCCGAGCATGGCGCGCAGCCGATGTGCAGTGCCGACCATCGTTACGTGCTGGTCTACAACGGTGAAATCTACAACTACGCTGAGCTTCGCCGCGAACTGAGCGCGCACTGGTCGTTCCGTACGAACACCGACACCGAGGTGGTGCTCGCCGCGTATGCGGTTTGGGGCGAAGTGTGTCTTCGGCGCTTCAACGGCATGTTCGCGTTCCTGGTGTGGGACACCCATCGTCAACGCGCCTTTGCCGCGCGCGACCGGCTGGGCGTCAAGCCGTTCGTTTACCTGCAACAGGGGCCGGAATTCCTGTTTGCGTCGGAGGCCAAAGGACTGCTGCCCGCGATGCAAGCGCCGCGTGCGAATGTCGACGCCGTGCTGGAATACCTGGTGGCGCCGTTCTTCAGCGGCGTGGCGCAACCCATGTTCGAGGGCATGGCGTACCTGCCGCCCGGGCATCTGCTGCGCGTGGATCGCGATGGCTTGCAGCTATCGCGCTGGGCGCCGGAGATTGCCGAAAACCCGGCCACCCGGGCCGACGATATCGCTCCCGCGCTGCGCGAGCGCCTCGCCGCAGCCGTCCAGCGCAGCTTGATCGCCGATACACCGGTCGGCCTGTTTTTCAGCGGTGGCCTCGACTCCACGCTGATCGGCGGCCTGGCGCGAGCGGCAGGTGCGACACCGCCCTGCTTCACCATTCGCTTTGAAGATCACCATCGCTACGACTACGCGCGTTCGCTGATCGTGGCTTCCGATGATCAACCTTTCGCCGAGCAGGCCGCCGATGAATTGGGTCTGCCACGTGAAGACGTCACACCGACGCGCTCAACACTCGCCCAGGATCTGCTGCAATTGGCCACGCAGAACGATGTACTGCCCGCGTGGGAACAGGAGCTGGCGCAACATTACCTGGCGCGAGCCGCCAGCACGCGCGTCAAGGCGGTATTGGTCGGCGATGCCGCCGATGAAACGCACTACGGCTATCACTTCTTGCTCGACCCGCACGCCACCCGTGACCCGACCCATATCCTGCAACGCTTGACCGCCGATCCCTATCTACGGCCCGGCCTGCTGGCGCAACCGTTGCAACACTACGGCGAGGTCTATCGCCAACTGGCGATCGCCGCCGGACACGATTGGCATACGCCCGCCTCACGTCTGCGCGCCACGCAATGGCTGGTGCGCCATCGTTGGTTGCAGCGGCTGTTGCATAACGGCGATATCCATGGGATGGCACATGGACTGGAAGCGCGCATCCCCTTCAGCGATACCGAAGTTCTGGACCTGGCTGCCACCATTCCGGCCGAACTGGCGCTACGTGATGGCGTGGAAAAGGCCATGTTGCGTGAAGCGTCGCGCGGTGCGTTGCCGGAAGCCGTGCGCCTGCGCAGGAAATCGGCCTTACCCAAGGATCAAGGCAACGGCGAGGCATTGCGCCAGCACACACGCGAAATACTGGCTACGGACGCCGACCGCATCGCCGGCTTGCTCGACGTACCCCGGCTGCAGCGCCGCTGCGCCGATCCATCGCCGCTGAATGAGCAAGAGCGCGCCATCATGTTTCGGGCGTGCTCGTTGGCTCACTGGTCGCGGGTTCACGGCGTGAGCATGCCATGAGGCGAGCCTCGTTTTGCGTGGTGCCCGAGAAGGAGCATCTCAATCTTCGTGTCGAACCCGACCAGCGCTTGCGAACCGGTAGGCTTCGAAGTGGCGTTCTACGCGCCCGCCGCCGGGCCCGAACCCGCCGTCACGCTGCCGGCGGCCGGTTGAACGTGAGCACGAACCGCGTGTCGCGCGCGTCGCTTTCGACCTGCGCGGTGCCGCCGTGGAGTTCCATCACCGAGCGCACGATCGCAAGGCCGAGCCCGGCCGTGCCGCCCGGCACACCGCCGCTGCGCGCGGGGTCGCCGCGCACGAACCGGTCGAAGATCCGCGGCAGCAGCGCGGGATCGATCGGCTCGCCCGGATTCGCGACGACGACGCGCACCGCGTCCGGCGTTTCGTCGACAGCGAGCGTGATGACGCCACCGGCCGGCGTGTAACGCAGCGCGTTCGCGAGCAGGTTGCCCACCGCGCGACGAAACAGCTCGACGTCGGCGGTCAGTTGCCCGTGCCCGTCGACGCGCAGCGTCGAGCCCGCTTCGTCGGCGAGCCCCTCGAAATACTCGGCGATGCGCTCGAGTTCCTCGCGCACGTCGAATGCGCGCTGCCGCGTGACGAAGCTCGGGTGCTCGGCGCGCGCGAGAAACAGCACGTTCTCGATCATCCGCGCGAGACGGTCGTATTCCTCGAGATTCGATTCGAGCAGCGTCTGGTACTCGTCGACCGAGCGCGGCCGCGCGAGCGCGACTTCGGTGGCGCCGCGCATGTTGTTCAGCGGCGTGCGCAAGTCGTGCGCGAGATCGGCGCTGAATTGCGACAGATGCGCGAACGCCTGCTGCAGGCGGCCGAGCATCGCGTTCTGCGCATCGACGAGCGCGCGCAGTTCGGGCGGCGCGCGCGACGCATCGAGCCGCGTGTCGAGCTTGTCGACCGTGATCCGGCCGGTGTCGTCGACGATCTCGCGCAGCGGCGCGAGCGCCTTGCGAATCAGCCAGTACCCGAGCAGCAGCGCGAACAGCGCGCCGAGCGCGCCGGCAAGCTTGAGCCGGTCGCGGTAGCCTTCGAGCAGATCGGCCCGGTCGTGCATGTTGCGCGCGATCGCGATGCGGATCGGCGTGCGGTCGCCGAGTGCGGCCTCGATCAGGACGCCGCGCATCGGTGTGCCGCCGCCGGCGGTCCATGTGACGAGCCGGTCGGCCGTGATCCGGTCGTTCGACGGAACCGGCACCGCGTGCGGCGCGAACAGCTGCGCGTCCGCCAGCGGAACGGATGCGACCGCAGGCGCGTCGTCGAGCGCCGCGAGCCGGACGTTGTGGCGCGCGAGCACGTCGCCCTGCGCATCGACGACGACCATCGACAGCGCCTCGTTGCCCAGCACCTGGCTCGTGAGCCGCTCCGCGTGCGCGCGAACCGCGTCGAGCGACTCGAGTTCGCCCGCGAGCCGGCGCGTGTGACGCGCGGCCAGCACGATGTCGAGATCGTCCTGCGTGTTGACCTGTCGCTCGAGGCCCGCATACACGTATGCGCCGACGAGCGCGAACGCGGCGAGCGTGGTTGCGGCGAACGCGAGCGCGAGCGTCGCCGCAAGCGAGCGCGGGCGCGTCATGCGTCGTCCTTCGGTTCGAGCACGTAGCCCACGCCGCGCACGGTATGGATCAGCTTGACCGGGAACGCATCGTCGATCTTCGCGCGCAGGCGCCGGATCGCGACCTCGACGACGTTGGTGTCGCTGTCGAAATTCATGTCCCACACGTACGACGCGATCTGCGTGCGGCTCAGCACCTCGCCCTGCCGGCGCGCGAGCAACTGCAGCAGCGAGAATTCGCGCGGCGTCAGGTCGATCCGCGTCGCGCCGCGCTTCACGCGGCGGCGCACCACGTCGATTTCCAGATCGCCGACCACCAGGTGTTCGGTCTCGCGCGGCGGCCCGCGACGCGCGAGCGTGCGGATGCGGGCGAGCAGTTCGACGAACGCGAACGGCTTCACGAGGTAGTCGTCGGCGCCGAGTTCGAGGCCGTGCACGCGGTCCTGCACGTCGTCGCGCGCGGTCAGGAACAGCACCGGCGTCGTGTGCGTTTCGCGCAGCCGCTTGAGCACGCCCCAGCCGTCGAGCACGGGCAGCATCACGTCGAGCACGATCACGTCGTAACGCTCTTCCTGCGCGAGCATCAGCCCTTCAGCGCCGTCCTTCGCGAGATCGACGCTGAAGCCCGATTCCTCGAGCCCCTTCTTCAGGTACGCGCCCGTCTTCGGTTCGTCTTCGACTATCAGGATGCGCATGGCGGCTCCGTCGCATTCGTAGGGACATCCGGCGATGTTACCCGGAAACGGCGACACGGCTTCGCTCCGTGCAGGCGCGAACGGCGTAGATGACAAAACGGTAATCGGACGGTCAGCCTGGCGTGCGGTCGCGGCGCCAGACGGCGGATTCCCGCGCCGTCGGTCCTGACGCGCAACTTTTTCGACCAATTGCCGTGCGGTCGGCTATCGCAGGCGGTGCATCGCGCCCGTTCTCCGGCATTGAAATGACTCGATGAAATCCGGAAGGCCGCATGCCGAAGCAAGACCATTTTGATCGTATTAATAGATCAACATGTTCTCGGCGATCGCATGCTTCAACTCCTTCAGAACAAGCGTGAGAAGACGAGATACCTGCATTTCGACCTCGTCATCCTCGAAGGTCACGAGGGCCCGCACCCTGTTCCCTTCGATGCCGCCGACCCAGTCGAGGTCCTGCGGGCGTGTCGACCACACCAGCAACGGCACGCCTCGCGGCAATCGACCCGATCGGCACTCCGCGCTCGTCTTCGCCGCATCGGGACCGTTACCCGGCATGAGCGACGCGCTCCATGCACGGTGTGCATCGACGGGATCGTCAATCTGGAGAAGCGCGACTTCCGGCATCGCCGTGAAGCTGGCTACGATCGCCGAAACCGCGGCAACGCCGAGGCTCGGATCAATGACGACACACACGCGGGCCCGCTCCGAAGGCGGCAACAGCCAATTCCACGTCGACGCGACCGACGATACCGTGTCCAGTTTCCTTGCACTCATCCCGATCTCTCCTCGCATGTCGTCGAAACAGTCTCGGACCGCACCAGGCGAAGCAATCGCTCGACTGTGCGGGATTCTCTCGATGCGCTGCCTTATCGGAGATTCAACATTGATCGGCATCCGCGCAACGCCATCAAGCTCAGCACGCCGAGCAACATCAGGTAAAGCGCCGGCGATGCCAAATTGCCTGTCTGATGGATCAACGATGCGACGATCAGCGGCGCGAAACCGCCAAAAAGCGTGACGCCGATGTTGTAGCTGATGGCCATGCCCGTCGCTCGGGTTTCTGTCGGAAATACTTCCGCCATCAGCGCCGGCAGCGCGCCGAAATAGACCGCCTTCAGCGTCCCGATCCAGGCCATCATCGCAATGAGCCTTCCCAGATCGGGATGCGCGCCAAGCAATTTGAAAACCGGATAAATGGTCAGAATGAATGCCATCCCGGCCCAGATCATCAGCCTGACGCGGCCGATCCTGTCCGACAGATTGCCGACGAACGGCGTCACGAACGTCAGGATGGCGCCGGTCAACGTCGTTGCGATGAAGCCGAAACTGGCGGGCAGATGAAGCTCACGTACCGCGTAGGTCGGAATGTAAAGAATGACGTAGCTGGCGCCGGTGGAAAGGACGAGCGTACCGATCGCCAACAACATCCTGGCTTTCTGGTTGACGAACACTTCCCTTACCGGGAACGATTCGCGCTTTTCACGCGTCGCGCCGTCGGCCTCATGCACGTGCTTTCGCAGGTACAGGCCGACGGGGCCGATCAACACGCCAAAGAGAAACGGTATGCGCCAGCCCCATGCGTCGATGGCGTCTGCATCGAGCGTCAAGGTCAGGAGAACGCCGAAACCGGCCGCGAGCATATAGCTCAATCCCTGACTCGCGAACTGGAAGCTGGCGAACAATCCCTTGCGTTCGGGACACTGTTCCACCAGAAATGCAGTGGTACTGCCGAACTCGCCGCCCGCGGAAAAGCCCTGAAGCAGTCGAGCGCAGATGACCAGAATCGGTGCGATCACGCCGATCGACGCGTAACTCGGCGTCAGTGCGATCGTCGTCGTGCCGATCATCATCGTCACGATCGACACCATCATCGATGCCTTGCGACCGCGGCGATCCGCATACGAACCCAGCACGAGCGCGCCGATCGGCCTGGCCAAATACGAGATCGCGAACGTCCCGAACGTCAGAAGAAGGGAGACCCCGCTGCTCGACGCCGGAAAGAAAGCCTTTGAAATCGAGATCGCGAAGAATCCATAAATCAGTATGTCGAACCACTCCAAGGCATTGCCGACCGTCGCGGCGGACACCAGTCGCAACACGTTTGGAGCCTGTTCTCTTGTGGGCGCGGCATCCACCATTTCCATAGTACGCATCTCATTCTCCGGTAACCTACGATAACAAGTGCATTAAAAATTGGCGTCTTATGCCTGGGCGACAAGCACTCCTTCCTTGCGCCGATCCCGGACGGCGGATGCCGACTCCCCGAGATCCCAAAATATGCCGGCCATGATCTGAAGCGCCTCACGCGCGACACTTCCAAGCAGGTGTTCGTTCGGTGCATGCTGCGAGCAGGCGCCGTATGAGTGCGGAATCCAGACCGTCGGAAGGCCCAGCACCTCGGAAAAGACGTCGTTGGGCAGCGACCCGCCAAGATTGGGCAGCAAATCCGGCTGCTTGCCGGTCGTCCGCTCGATCGAATCGAGCGCCCATGCGACCCACGGATCTTCCGGCGGCAGGCGCGTGGCGCCCATCCGCTCGCCGATGGCCACCTCGACCCGATCGAACCCGCATGCATCGAGGCGATGCCGCAAGACTTCTTCGATACGCTCGCAATCCGTACCGACGACGTACCTGAGTTGGCAATGCGCGTGCGCAACGGGCGGAATCGCGCCGATCGGGCTGGTCGGGTTACCGGTGGTAAAGGCCAGTACTTCCAGCGCGTTCCATGCATAGACGCGCTCCTGGGCGGTCAAGCCAGGTTCGCCCCAATCGGCATCGACGTGAGGATCGTTGGGTCCGCCGCCGACGGCAATATGCTTCAGCGCAGTCCGCACCGCATCCGGAATATGCGTCGGCAACAGCGCGTCAACGAGGATCCGCCCCCGCCCGTCGACGAGCGACGAGATCGCGTTGGCGAGGACGGTGCCGGCATTGCCGAGCGCCCCGCCCCAATTTCCGGAATGATGTGCGCCCGACCGGAGCCGGACGGAAAGCGTGAAGTTGACGAACCCGCGCGACCCGAGAAAAACACAGGGGACGTGCGATCTGGCCCGCGGGCCATCCGACGCGATCAGAACGTCGGATGCGAGAAGATCCTTGTTCTGCTCGCAGACCGCACGCAGCCCGGGCGATCCGGTCTCTTCCCCCATCTCGAGCAGCAGCGTCGCATTGAAACCCAGGCGTCGATGCCTGGCCGCGACGACTTGCTCCAGCGCGGCCAGGTTGATCGTGTGTTGCCCTTTGTTGTCCGCGGTGCCCCGCCCAAACCATCGGTCTCCTTCAACCGTGACGTTCCATGGCGACATCTGGTCCTTCCACTGTCCGTCATGGCCACGGACGACATCACCGTGCCCGTACATCAGGATCGTCGGAAGCGAGGGATCCTCGATACGCGTCGCAATCAAGAACGGCGCGCTCCCCGCAACCGGGTTCTCGACGATACGAGACTCGAAACCCATACGGTCGATCGACGGGACGATCTCGTCGGCGAGGTAGGCTCTGAGATCGTCGGCCCTTCCGGAATCCTGACTTTCCGTCATCATGTGGACGCGTCGCGCGAGATCTTTCAGGAAGCCCCCCGAATCGAAATATGTTGTGGCAGAGTCGATTGCTTGGCGGCGCGTCATGACGATCCTCGCGTGTATTGTGGAAGAGCGGTTTGTTCAACCTTGATGGATCAAGCGTACGGAGCCAAAACGCGCACTACAATTGACTTTTTTGCGTGCCCTGCTTTCCAATAACGCAAACTTGGCGGCCCGTCATGCACAACGCTGCACTCCGATACTTCCTTGCCGTTGCCAACACCGGTTCGTTGAGCGAGGCGTCCGAGAAGCTGCACGTTTCGATCTCGGCGATCAGCCGTCAGATGACGAAGCTCGAGGAGGAGGTCGGCTGCCCGCTGTTCGAGCGTCAGGCGCGGGGCATGGTCCCCAACAAGGCCGGGGAGCTGTTGGCCGCGCATGTCCGACGAACGCTGCTCGAAGGTCAGCAGGTGATCGAGGAGATCAAGGCGCTGAACTCATTCGATCGGAGCACGATCCGCGTCTCGACGTCAGAGGCGTTTGCCCGGGATGTGCTCCCTCGCGCCATCACGCAATTTCTGGAAAAGTCGCCCGGTACCCGTTTCGAGGTGGCGGTGACGGCGCCGAAAGAGGTGACGGCACACGTCCGCAACGGCGAAGCCGATATCGGCCTGACGTTCGGTGTCGTACGAGAGCCGGAGATCAACGTCGAGTACACGCAGAGCGCGCCCATTTGCGCGGTCATGCCCCGTTCTCACGCGCTGGCCGGGCGTGCGACGGTATCGATGGCGGAGTTGCGGAATTTCCCGATTGCGCTGCTTGACCGCGGCACGACGATCCGTCAGCTTTTCGATACGACGGCGAGCCTGGAGAATCTTCTCTTCGAGCCTGTCCTGACCTGCAACAACTCCAACACGCTGTATGCATTCACTCAAATGTCGGGGGTCGTGTCCCTGACGAGCCGCCTGACGGTGCAGGCGCGTCTGGCGACGGACGGTCTGGTAACGATACCGATCGATCATCCGGGCATGTCGTTGCGTGCGATCCAGATCCAGACCTTGACCGGAAGAGTGTTGTCGACCGTATTGATCGACTTCGTTGGCGAATTGGTGAAGCAACTGCAAACGGCCGATTAGGTACACGGCGACGTCGCACTGTTGTCACGCCCAGTCTGAATCCCACGAACTGGGACAACAAAGAAACCACGACCCTGAGCAGGACCTCCTTTGCCGTCCGCCCAAGGACGCGCCTTTCTTTTGGTTACTTTTCTTTGGAAGACAAAGAAAAGTGACCGCCGCCCCGCGCAGGGGCGACGCTAGCAGACCGATAGCAAACAAATCCGCGGCGGAAGCATAGCTTGCAATGTGCCCACCCAGTTCACCCTGCGCACGGTTGGCGCGAACCACCATCGCGAGCGCGTTCCACCGTATCAACGCCGCGATCCGCCGCTCGAGGTGCAGATCGCCCGGATAGGCCGGCTGCTCGTCGGGCGCCACGGTATTGACGTACGGCGTGACCAGCGGCGGCCGCCACGCGACGCGACGGGTGTGTGCATGCGCCAACAACGAGTCGAGAAGATGGCGTGCACGTGCGTTGCCTTGATCGCCGCCCCACGCATGCAACACGCCATCGAGCGCGTCGCACCATTCCCGGAGTTCCTCCGGGTCGGCATCCGTCATCGTGCTGGTCGGAAGTCGATTCTGCATGTCCATACTTGGCGCCCCGAATTGGCGATATGCACGCCGCACTCCGACTTCACTTGCAGTCGGAACGCGGCCCAAGCCTCAACCGTTCTTGAACAGGAAGCTATATGCGTTCAATGCGGGGACACCGCCGAGGTGCGCATACAAGACCCGGGACCCTTCCGGAAACTCGCCGCGGCGCACCCTATCGATCATTCCGTGCATCGACTTGCCTTCATAAACCGGGTCGGTCAGCATTCCCTCGGTCTTCGCGCACAGTCGAATCGCTTCGAGCGTCCCTTCCGACGGCAAGCCGTATTCAGGGCCGCCGTAGCGCGTATCGAGCACCACGTCCGCGTCCTCGATCGGCCGCTCGAGTTCCACGAGATCGGCAGTCTGGCGTGCGATGCGAAGAATCTGCTCGCGCGTCTGCTCGGGTTTGGCCGACGCATCGATACCGATCACGCGATCCGCGCGTCCATCCGCCGCGAACCCGACGACCATGCCGGCCTGCGTGCTTCCGGTCACCGAACACACGACGATGTAGTCGAACTTGAATCCGAGTTCAGCTTCCTGGGCGCGCACTTCCTCCGCGAAACCGACGAACCCGAGGCCGCCAAGCCGATGCTCGGAACAACCGGCGGGGATCGGATACGGCTTCCCGCCCGCGTTGCGGACACTCTCCAGCGCCTCTTCCCAACTCGGGCGAATGCCGATGTCGAAGCCGTCGCTCACCAGCCGAACGTCGGCGCCCATCATGCGGGACATCTGAATGTTGCCGACGCGGTCATACACAGCATCCGAGTAGTTGACCCAGTTTTCTTGAACCAGCACGCATTTCAGGCCAAGATGAGCCGCGACTGCCGCGACCTGACGCGTCTGGTTCGACTGGATGCCGCCAATCGATACCAGCGTGTCGGCGCCGCTCGCCAGCACGTCCGGCACGATGTACTCGAGCTTGCGGGTCTTGTTGCCGCCGAACGCCAGGCCGCTGTTGCAGTCTTCGCGTTTTGCATAGAGCTGCACTTTGCCGCCCAGCGCCTTGCCGAGGCGCGGCAACTCATGAATGGGGGTGGGTCCGAAGGTCAGCTTGTGGCGGGGAAAGCGATCGAGGTTCACGGAGGTTCTCCGAAAGGTGGGCGGTGGGTTCGGACGCCTGTCGTCAGGGCGACCGGGCATGAAGAAATTCTAGTGAAATACCCTCGAAACGTGGTTGCAAACATATTTCCTCCTCCGTGCTTTGAAATACAATTTTCCCCATCCCGACGAACGCAAATTTTTTCGAATCGATGAAATCGACAACAAAATTTCTCGACAAATCGCGCCCGGCGGACGCGAGCCACGTCGAACTTGACCGTACGGACAAAGCGATCCTGCGCGCCCTTCAGAAGGACGCATCGATCTCGAACGTCGCGCTGGCGGCGAAGGTGAATTTGAGTGCGCCGGCCTGTTTGCGCCGCGTCGAACGGCTCAAGAGCCTCGGTTTGATCCGAGGAATCGTCGCGTTGCTCAACGCGCCTGCCCTCGACGCGGGCATGGTCGTCATCATCGGGGTCGTGCTGGATCGATCGACCCCCGAATCCTTTGCCGCGTTTGAAAAAGCGGCACAGAACGTATCCGGTTGCATGGAATGCCATGTGGTGACCGGCGAGTTCGACTACTTCATGATGCTGCGCACCCGCGACAGCGAAAGCTTCAACCGGCTCCATGCCGAACAACTGCTTTATCTGCCCGGCGTGCGTCAGATTCGGACTTTCATGGTGCTCAAGCAGGTTTTTTCTTCGACGCAGATCGCCATATAGCGGCTGAGACAGGCGGGCCCTTTCCTGTGCACGCTGCAACGCACCGGCGACAATCGCGCGGAAGCGGGTCCGGCCGACTCGCGGCACGCGAAGGCGACACGCGGCCGCTCAGTGCGCCGCGGTTCGCGAGCGCCGGACGAAGCGGCGCGACCGACACCGGGCCGGCCAGCGCCGCCGACTCATGCGTTACCGCTCGCTCGAGCCGACGCGGTCGACCCACCCGCGGTAGAACGCGCGGTACTTGAGCACGAGCTTGTCGTACTTGCTGTACGCGCCGCCGCCGTCCGGCTTCATCCCGTTCCAGATCTTGACGTCGTACCCCGCGGCCTGCCTGGTCTGGAGCCCGAACAGCACGTAGTCGGTCGCGCGGCGCAGGACGCCGCCCACCTTCTTGATCGAGATCAACATGTGCATGACGTTCTTGCCGTCGCTCACCGGCGTCACGCACTGGAGCAGCTTGTATTTGACGACTCCGTCCAGCGCGACGGTCATCACGCACCCGCCGGGGTAGCCGTCGAAGTGCAGGTTCATCTGCGACATGTTCAGGCCCAGCGCGCGCGACAGCATGCCGAGGGGCCCGAAGTACCGGTTGACGCTGAAATCGATCCCGGCGCCGAACCACGCACCGGCCCTTGCCAGCGGCTCGACCTCCGGCCACGCGCGCCAATCGTCGAAGAGCTTGAGCTCGAAGGCCGAGACCGGGAGCGCGTGGACGGGGGTCGCGTGCTGCGCGTCGTAGAAGTTCTCGACGATCCGCAACACCGCCGTGGTCGTCTCGAACGCGAAGTGCACGTGCATGAAGTCGCCGTTGTCGACGTCGGCCGCGGCGATTTCAGGCAGCGGGTGCTGCGGCTGCGGAGAGCCGTACCAGACCCACACGTAGCCGTACCGCTCGACGGTGACCCACGTCGGCTGGCGCGCCCCGCGCGGCACCGGCTCCAGGCGCTGCACCGCCGCACTGTGGCCGGGAATGTGCACGCACTGGCCGTGCTCGTCGTACCGCCAGTGGTGAAACGGGCACTGGATGCACCCATCCTTGATCTGCCCGTCGGCCAGGTTCGCGCCAAGATGCGCGCAGTGGCGGTCCATCACCACGGCGCGGCCCGTCGTGCCGCGCCACGCGACACATGGCCGACCGAAGAGCGTCAACGCGGTCGGCTTGTCCTTGAGGTCGTCCGAGCGCATCGCGACGTACCAGCTCGCGGCTACACGCGTGGTCGCGTCGTACGCCGCCGACGGATGCTCGCTGGCCCGCACTTGATTCAATTGAACGTCGTCTATCATTTTCATTCCGGGGTCGGTCGACTACTTCAGCGCCAGGCCGATGCGGGTCGTGACGTACGCCCTGAGCAGCGCGAACATCGGGTTGTAGTCGAAGTACCGTTTCACCTCCGCCGGCGCGCTGGTCTGCGTCCAGTGCAGCAGCTTCATCGCCGGCAGCAGGCTGTACTTCGAGTTGTTGAGCTGCGGTTTGGCGCCGGTGATGCAGTACCCGAAGCCGAACATCGGCTTCGCGAACTCGCGTTCGTCGATGAGGGCGTGAATCCGCGCCGCGGCCTCCCCGGCCGGCTTGAGCCCGGCGCTCACGGCCTCGACCTCGGCCTTGGCGTCGTTGAACAGCTGGTAGTACCCCTCCATGTCCGCGCACAGGTACCCGAGGTACGGGGGATCGTCGTCGAGATGATCGAGGGCGCGCTCGTCGCGCGACGCGCGGAACCTCGCGTGCGCCTGCACGAGCCGGAACTGCCCGAGGATCGTGCCGACCGCCCACAGCCGGTGGAACGCGTCCCACAGGCGGAAGTCCGAGAACGCCGTGTAGCAGCAGCTGACGAAGTCGTCGTTGTGGTCCAGCAGCTTCTGCTGCAGGCGCTCGATGTACTCGAAGCGTTCGGGGGAGAAGTCGTCGTCGCGCAGCGCCTTGATCAGGCGCGCCGCGAGCGCGTGGATGGTCACTGCGGTGTTCTCGAGCCCGCGGGAGAACAGCGGATCGATGAACCCGTTCGCGTGCAGCATCAGGCAGTAGCGGTCGCCGACGCAGGCGCTCGACGAGAACTGCAGACGGTCGGTCTTGACCCAGTCGCGCACCGGCACGGCGTCCCGGAACTGCGCCGCGATGCTCGGGAACCGCGCGAGGAATTCGTCGAATTCCTGCTGCGCGGAGATGTCCGTTTTCGGGTAAACACGCGGGTCGAGCTGCAGGCCGACGCTCACCAGGTTGTTGGTCGATCGCGGGTGGTTGTTGAACGGGATCACCCAGAGCCAGCCGCCCTCGAACATGTGGTGCAAGGTTCCCTCGTGCCAGCGCCAGCGCTGCCCCTTGACCTTGAAGATGTCATCGAACGGCTTGACCCCGAGCATGTGCGTGTAGAGGCTGCGCGAGTGTGTCTTGAAACGGCACGGCTCTTCGCGCAGCCCGAACTTCGTCGCGAGCGGCGCGCGCGGCCCGCCGCAGTCGATCATGTAGCGGCCGGTGAAGCGTTCGCCCTGGGCGGTGGCCACCGCGACGCCGTCCTGGTCGGCGTGGTATTCGGTCACGCTCGTCTTCTGGCGAACCGTGCAGCCGTACTTGATGGCGGCTTGCAACAGGTACGCGTCGACGTCCTGCCGGTAATAGTGGCTCTCCGGCCCCCACGGCAGCTCGGGAATCACGCACTGCGTGAACTCCTTCGGGTCGTGCTCCTCGCCGGGCTTGTGGAACACGAAGCCGAAGTTGCGCTTGATGCCCGTGCTCGACGCGACGTAACGCTGCGTCGCATAGAACGACGTGATGTGGTCGAGCTCCGGAATGCCGTAGCGATCGGCGATGATGCGGTTCATCAGCGACGTCTCGGGGATCGACGATTCGCCGATCGTGAAGCGCGGATGCGACGATTCCTCGATGATCAACACGCGAAACCGTTGCTTGGCCAAGATGGCCCCCATCTGGGTGCCCGACATGCCCGAGCCGAGAATGATCACGTCGTAGTGGTTGCTGTCGCGCCCGTTCGCGGGGCTCTGCTGAGTCATGGGGCAAACTCTCCTGGTGAGATGGAACACATGGCCGCCGCCCGCGTCGCGCCGTCAGCGCGCGTCGAGCGCGGCGCGAACGCGTGACCGTGCCGCGCGCGTGAGCGTGAGCAGATCGCCGAGCATGCTCGGTGCGTACCCGCCGCTGCCGATCGTGGGGCCGCTTCGCCCGACTTCGTACGCACGCTCGGCCAATTTGCCGTGCGGCGCGCGAAAACGCAGCAGGACCTCGAATACGCGGTCGAGGGCCGCCAACCCGGCCTCGACCGGCTCGCCGCGCGCACGGGCCGCTTGCGCTTCGCCGAGCACGCGGTCGACGAGCGCCGGCCGCCCGGCGAACCGCGCGTAGATCGCCCTGAACGCGGGAAGCACGTAGGGCAGGTACGTCTCCTTGAATTCCCGATAACCCTGGTGGTCCGATCGCGCCCCCCACAACACGTGCTCCAGCACGAAAAGGGGCATTTCGACCGCACCGGGGCCGAGGTAGTTCTGGCCGCCAACTCGAATCGGTTCGTAGTACGGACGAAGCTCGTCGTAGAACACCTGCACCGAGATGAAGCGATACGCGTAGACGATCGAGTCGACCATTTTCTGCAGATAGTCCGCCAGCGCGTCGCACCCTTGCGCGAACGCGGGCGAACGCAGCGGCACGT
Organism: Burkholderia sp. AcTa6-5; assembly: GCF_017815075.1. NCBI lineage: Bacteria > Pseudomonadati > Pseudomonadota > Betaproteobacteria > Burkholderiales > Burkholderiaceae > Burkholderia > Burkholderia sp. AcTa6-5. Next base: position 35,097 of record NZ_JAGIQE010000040.1, read on the forward strand.
CGGTCAGCTCGACGGTCAACGCGATGGCCGCCTCGAGCGCGGCCATCGAGATGCGCACGCTCTCGAGCAGGTGCGCTTCGTCGCGCAGCCCCGTGTAGCTGCGCTGCGCGTCGGCCGCCGCGGGGTTCCAGACCGTCACGTGCAACAGCGTCTCGCGCGGCGGCAGGCCGGTCGCGCGCGCCAGGTCGAGCAACACCGGCTCGAGCCCGGGCACCGCATCCACGGGCTCGTGTCCGTGCCGCTTGAGCGATCCCAGAAAGAACCCGATGTCGCGCATCGCGGCGGCGGCTTCGACGAAGCCCCAGCCCGAGGGCACGCCGCGCGCCGGGAGGAACTCGCGCAACAGCCCGACGATGCCCGGCACATCCTGTCGACGGTTCAGGCCCGGCAGCCGCAGGACGAGCGCGCGCGCCTGCAGCGGGTCGCAGGCCGCCACGGCAGCGTGCGTGGCCGCGATCGCGCGTACCCGGTCCGGGGCGCGGTCCACTACAGGATCTCCGGCGTCGCGAGCGTCGGCCCGGGCTGGCTGCGGGACAGTCCCGCATCGCCCGCGCGCAGCGAGCGCAGGTAATCGTAGTTCGTCGGCAGGGTCGCTCGCAGACGCTCCGCCTCGCGCCGGATCCGCGCGAACATCGCGTCGGCCTTGTCGATCGACTCCGGCCGGTGCCGCAAGAGCGGCAGCGACTGGTCGGGCAGCAGTCCCAGGCCGGCAAAAATGCAGTAGTAGTTTCCGTTCAACCAGAAGTTCTTGAATTCGTAATCGAAGGTGTCGTAGTACGTGGAATCGTCGAACGACGTGGTGGTCAGCGGCAGCCCCGCCTTGTAGCGTTCGACCTTCTCCTTGATCGCGTCCGACAGCCGCAGGTCGTGCCGGTTCGCGCGCCAGAACGCGGTGTCGTCGCGCGACGTGGTGAAATAGTGCGCCTGCACGAAATCCCGGCAGTCATCGAACATGTAGACGATTTCGGCGTTGAATGCGTCGGCCAACCGCGGGTCGAACGACGTATCGGGGAAGTGCTTCACGAGCTGGTAAAGCGCCGCGTAGATGAAGTAGATGCCTGTCGATTCCAGCGGCTCCAGAAAGCACGACGACAGCCCGATCGCGACGCAGTTGTTGACCCACGCGCGCCGGTTGCGCCCGACCCGGAACTTGATCTGGTTGAGCGGCTGCTTGTCCGAGAGCCCCCAAAGGTCGAGGAAGTCGGCGGTGGCCTGATCGCGCGACGTGAACTTGCTCGAGAACACATAGCCGCTGCCGAACCGGCCGAGCATCGGGATCTTCCAGGTCCACCCCGAGTTCATCGCGATCGCCGACGTGTACGGCTCGATCCCGTCGCGCGCGTCGTCGGCGGGCACGGCGCTGGCGACCGCGCTGTCGCACAGCAGGTGGTCTGACATGTCGATGAAGGGCTCCTTCAGCGCCTGGTTGATCAGGAGCCCGCGCATGCCGGAGCAGTCGATGAACAGGTCCGCTTCCAGCGTGCGCCCTTCCTTGGTGGACAGGCTGGCGATGTAGCCGCGATCGTTCAGGTGAACCTGCTCGACCTCGTCGACCACGCGCTTCACCCCGCGTTCGGTGGCCCAGCGCTTCAGGAAGTCGGCCACCAGGTGCGCATCGAAGTGCCACGCGTGGGACATCTGGCGGGTGCCGTCGGCCAGGCACGGCGCCAGCTTCGCGTCGAGCGCGTCGGTCTGCGGATAGCACGCGTACGCCATCGGCTGCTGGAAGCCCTGTTCGCGCTTGCGCAGCCAGTAGTGGGTCAGCGGCACGCCGTCGCAGTTCGGCACGTTGCCGAACAAATGGTAGAAGTGATCGCCGCGCGAACCATCAGGCGACTTCCGCCAGTTCACGAACCTGATCGCGGATTTGAACGCGCCGTTCACCTGGGGCATCCACTCCCGCTCCGGTATCCCGAGGAAGTCGAAGAACACCTTCTGCAAACTCGGGATGGTCGCCTCGCCCACGCCGATCCGGGGGATCGCCGCGGATTCGACGAGCGTGATGTTCGCGTGGTGCTGGAGCGCCCGGACGAGGTACGACGCGGACATCCAGCCCGCCGTGCCGCCGCCCACGATGACGATATTCTTGATCGGATTACTCATGAACGCTTCCCATGGGATTTGAAACCTGAATGGATAGTGCCGCCTTGTCGAATTGAACCAGCCACTCGTCCGGTAACGCATAATGACGCGCCCGGTCCATCACGACAAATGACACCGAAAAGGCGTAGTGAATCGCAGCGAAGTCAGGCGACAACGCGAAGCCTCCATCGCACGCGGAGGCACACCACGGAATGGATTCTGCTTCGACAAATTGAATTTACGACACGGTGATTGCCATTAGTGCATTTACAAATTCAGTCTACCTAATTGTTTCCAGGATCGTCGTACCTTGTGCTTGACTGTCCGACACACAATAGCAGCGTTCATGATGGCACATCTCGAAAAATTTCATATCAATCCCCGGCTGTCCAGAGAAATTCTAAATACCTGAAAATATCGACCAAATACCTCACAACGACCGATTCAATTTTTTCGAAACAAAAAAATTAATTTTTTCATTTTGCGCGCATGACTCAATAATCATTTCTTCAAAAAATATGCGAAATGACAGACGCAATTCACATGAAAGAAACAAATAATTCACCACTTCAAATATAAAGCTTCCGACCTTTTCGCATTTCGACGATCGTGATCTCGACCCAAAAATAATCAGACTCGTCGGCAGAGAAATTCGTCATCATGTGCCCGGGCGGACACGAAGGCCATGCGATGAAAACGGGCAAGTTCACGGAAGCGCAGATCGAACGGTCTGTGCATGAAGGTCAACCGCCATTTCAGCGGCGCGCCGCTTCGGCCGGACGCGAACCGCGACACTGACGAATCGAGGAGGCCGCGTGCCCATCCAGGAAGCGTTGCTGAAAATGTCGATGTACGTCTCGCTGGTGCTGATCGTGCCGGGGCCGACCAATACGCTGCTGCTGTCGTCCGGGTTGAAGGTCGGCCTGCGCGGCACGTGGCCGCTGGTCGTCGCGGAGGCGCTCGGCTATGCGATCGCGATTGCCGTATGGGGATTCTTTCTGTCCACGTTCGCTGCCGGCCGGCCCTGGCTGTATGACGGGGTCAAGCTCGCGAGTTCCGTCTACATCTTTTTCCTCGCGCTCAGGATGTGGACGCATAGCCGCGTGCTGCAGGACGTATCGGTCGCGCCGGTGCGCTTTCGCGACGTGTTCGTCGCGACGATGATGAACCCGAAGGCGCTGCTGTTCTCGAGCACGCTGTTTCCGCTGGAGGCGTTCAGGTCCGCACACTATTTCGCGTGGGCGCTCGTCGTATTTCTGGTCGTGCTCGCGCCGATCGGGGTGGGCTGGTCGTCCCTCGGCGGGCTCCTCACGTCGCAACGCGCGTGGGCCGCCCGTACGTCGACGCTGCTGCGCGGCGCGTCGCTCGTGCTGTTGATGTTCTCCGGCACGCTCGTGTACTCGGTCGTGAACCGCTGATTGACGCGGCGCTTCGCGGCGAAAACGCATTTCGCTCCGCAAGCGAGTTATTCAAGCGCTTGCTTGCCGCGTATTTAGGTTGTCACTATCCACCGCGTTGCGAAGACCGGCGTCGACTCTTTCGCGATACCGTTGTAGCGCTGGCCGTCGCGGCCGTGCGTTGTTCGAGAGCCGTTCAATTCCCCCCGGCGGTGGTCGGCACTCGCACGTTCAGTCCCGGCAGGTCCGCGAAATCCGCCACGTTCAGCGTCATCAGTGCGTAGCCGTGCTCGATCGCCTGCGCCGCGATCCATAGATCGTTGTAGCGCGGGCGCGGCGAGCGGCCGGCCTGCTTGACCGCGGCGGCCAGCACGCCGAACGCGGCCGCGGTGTGGCGCGTGACCTCGAGCACGGGGCGCAGCTCGAGCTGACGCAGATGGGCTCCCCGCCGCGCCCGCTCGGCGGCATCAGCACAGGACTGCACGCCGAACGCCAGTTCGCCCAGCGAGATCGTCGAGATGAACACGGGCGCGTCGCCGGCGGTATCGATCACGGCGCGCGCGTCGACGGTGCCGCCGGCGAGACCGACCCAGACGCAGCTGTCGATGATCACGCCCACGGGTCACGCACTCCGTCGTCGAAGCCGGCGCGGCTGTCGCGCAACCAGCGGGCCGCATCGTCGGCGCCGAGGCTCTGCTGCAGGCCCTCGAGCGCCTGCACGGCGTTCATGACGGGGTCGGCGGGCACCAGGCGCGCGATCACGGTCTGATTGCGCTCGACCACGACGGTCTCGCGGCGCTGGGCGACTTGATCGAGGATCTGGCGGGTGTGACGCGCCAGCTCGGTGGCGGTAATGGTGGGCATGGTGGCCTCCTCGGAGCAACAAATGCGTATTATACGTATTTTACGCATTCGAACACAGATCGGGGCTTCGCCCCTGACGATGAAGTCGGTGACGCGCCGCGCGTTACGCTCGCCCGGGCGCGGCACCACGCGGTAGCAGTGGGAATCTCGGTAACCGCGGAATCCTGCCGCCCCCTAATCCTCTCCGCACCGCGGAGAGAATTCAGCCACCTTCCCGGCGAGGCTCTCGCCTCTCCCCGCGCTCGATCTGAGCGCTCGCAATTGTGCATCAGCACCGCCTGACGTGAAGCCGTCTCTCCGGCACGCATGGGGGAATTCCCCACCCTCCCGCCAGCCCTAAAGTGACCATCCTAACATCATAGGATTGCATTTTCACACTCTATGTGATTTTATTATCACCTATCGCGACCCGCTGCCACCCACGCATACGGCCGCCCCCATACCAAGGAAGAGACCCAGATGGAGACAATCGCCGTCATCGGCAGCAACATGGTCGACCTCGTGACCTACGTCGCGCGCATGCCCGCCCGGGGCGAAACGCTCGAGGCGTCGAACTTCGAGCTCGGCTGCGGCGGCAAGGGTGCGAACCAGGCCGTCGCGGCCGCACGCCTCGGCGCGCGCGTCGTGATGGTCACCAAGGTCGGCGACGACGTGTTCGCCGACAACACGATTCGCAACTTCGAGCGCGAAGGCATCGACACCGCGCACGTGCGCAAGGTCGCCGGCGTGCCGAGCGGCGTCGCGCCGATCTTCGTCGAGCCCGATTCGAGCAACAGCATCCTGATCGTCAAGGGCGCGAACCGCCACCTGCGGCCGGCCGACATCGACGCGGCCGCGCCGATGCTCGCCGAATGCGCGCTGATCGTGCTGCAACTCGAAATCGAGCTCGACACCGTCTATCACGCGATCGAATTCGGCGCGCGGCACGGCATTCCCGTGTTGCTGAACCCAGCGCCCGCCGTGGCCGATCTCGATTTCGAACGCATCCGTTCCGTCGAATTCTTCGTGCCGAACGAAACCGAGCTCGCGATCGTGTCGGGCATGCCGGTCGATTCGCGCGAGAGCGCTACGCGCGCCGCCCAAGCGCTGGTCGCACGCGGGCTCCAGCACGTGCTCGTCACGCTCGGCAGCAACGGTTCGCTGCTGGTGTCGCGCGACGGCGTGCACCACGTGCCGGGCGTCCCCGTCGACCCACGCGACACAACGGGCGCCGGCGACGCCTATATCGGCTGCTTCGCACGCTGCTACGCGGCGTCGCGCGACGCGGTCGACGCGATGCGTTACGCGTCCGCGTACGCCGCGCATTCGGTCACGGGCCTCGGCACGCAGAAGTCGTACGCCGACGCCGCGACGTTCGAACGCTTCCTCCGCGACGCCGGCTTCTGACCGGCGCCTTCATCGACGAGACATTGGGAAGGAGACACCCATGAGCCGGACCCCGATCGAACACACGCCTGACGGCTATTACCTGAATCGCACGCCGCTCTTCGCGTTCACGCTGCTGTGCTGCCTGTTCGCGCTGTGGGGCACCGCCGCGAACCTGAACGACGTGCTGATCGCGCAGTTCAAGAAATCGTTCTTCCTGTCCGATTTCGAATCGGCGTTCGTGCAGTCCGCGTTCTATCTCGGCTACTTCTTCCTCGCGATTCCGGCCGCGACCGTCGTGAAGAAGTTCAGCTACAAGACGACGATCCTGGTCGGCCTGCTGCTCTACACGACCGGCTGCCTGCTGTTCTTCCCAGCCGCGTCGATGGCGAAGTACGGGATGTTCCTCGTCGCGCTGTTCGTGATCGCCGCCGGCCTGTCGTTTCTCGAAACGGCGTCCAACTCGTATTCGACGCTGATGGGCCCGCGCGACACCAGCACGCGGCGGCTGAACATCTCGCAGACGTTCTACCCGTTCGGCGCGATGGCCGGCGTCTACATGGGCAGCTTCCTGATCTTCAAGGAAGGCGATGCGTCGCATGCGCAGCTCGCGGCGATGTCGGCCGCCGACGCGCATACGCACCAGCTCGCGATGATCCAGGCCACGCTCGAGCCGTACAAATGGCTGATCGTCGTGCTCGTCGCCGTGTTCATCGTGTTCGCGCTCACGCCGTATCCGGCCTGCAAGGGCAACGGCGCGAGTACGGTCGCGCACCGGATCGACGCGCGCGGCACGCTCGCGCGGCTGTTCGGCAACCGGCGCTTCGTCGCGGGCGTCGTCGCGCAATTTCTGTATGTGGGCGCGCAGGTCGGCGTGTGGAGCTTCACGATCCGGCTCGCGATGCAGATCGGCGGCCTCACCGAGCGCGGCGCATCGCGCTATCTGCTCGCGACGTTCTTCGCGTTCTTCGTCGGCAAGCTGGTCGCGACGCTCGTGATGAAACGCGTCGGCCCGGCCAAGGTGCTGATCGTGTACGGCATCCTGTGCATCGCGCTGCTCGCGTACACGATCAGCGTACACAACATCACCGCCGTGTATGCGGCCGTGTGCGTGAGCATCTTCCTCGGCCCGTGCTGGCCGACGATCTACGGGCTGACGATCGACGGCCTCGGCAAGGACACCGAATACGGCGGCTCGATCCTCGTGATGAGCATCGTCGGCGGCGCGGTCGTGCCGCTGATCCAGGGGCTGATCTCCGATCACACCGGCGGCAACATGCAGCTCGCGTTCGTCGTGCCGCTGCTGTGCTTCGTCGTGATCGTGTACTACGGCTTCTACTGCCTGCGTCACCTGCCGGCGTCGACCCCCGACGCGGCGGCCGACGGCCATTCGTCCGCGCGCTACGGTGCGACGCGCAACACGTCGGGAGCCTGACCATGCGCGGCGAGATCGAACTGCGGCGCGACGACTTCCGCGAAGCGCCGCGCACGCTGTACCGCACCGACAGCCTCACCGTCACCGCGTTCGCGTATCCGTCCGGCGTCGAGGCGCTGAAGCTCGAGAACCGCCGCGGTCATCTGGTCGTGCTGCCGTATCTCGGTCAGATGATCTGGGCCGCCGAATTCGACGGCCGCGACCTGACGATGAAGCACATGTTCCGGCAGCCGAAGCGCGCGGCGTCGATCATCGATACCTACGGCTGCTTCATGTTCCATAGCGGGTTGCTGCGCAACGGCTGCCCGGGGCCGGACGACACGCACGCGCTGCACGGCGAGATGCCCTGCGCGCCGATGGACCGCGCGAGCCTCGTCGTCGGCATGGACGCGCGCGGCGCGACGGTCGAAGTGACAGGCGAATACGAATACGTGCAAGGCTTCGGCAGCCACTACGTCGCGCGGCCGTCGGTGCGGCTGGCCGAGCACGAGGCGCGGATGACGATCGCGATGGACGTGACGAACCTCGGCGGCGCGCCGATGGACCTGATGTACATGGCCCACCTGAACTACGCATACGTGCCGGGCGGCCGCTTCGTGCAGTCGCTGCCGCGCGGCGGCATGCGGCTGCGCGACAGCGTGCCCGCGCACGTGAAGCCCACCGCCGCATGGCGCGACTACACGGCCATGCTCGCGCACGAACCGGCCCGGCTCGCGACGCTCGATGCGCCCGCGCTGTACGACCCCGAGATCGTGTTCTTCATGAACGACGTGGCAACGGATGCCGACGGCGTCGCGCATTTCCGGCTCGCGCATCCGGACGGCGGCGCGTTCCACACCGCGTATCGCCCCGCGCAATTCCCGCATGCGACGCGCTGGATCCTGCACAACGCGGATCAGCAGGTGGCCGCGTTCGCGTTGCCGTCGACCTGCGAGCCGGAGGGTTACGAAGCGGAACGCCGCAAGGGCCACGTCGCGGCGCTGGCGCCCGGCGCATCGCGCCGCTTCGAGGTGCTTACCGGCTACCTCAGCGCGGCGGAAGCGCGCGATGCGTGACGTGCTGAAAAGCGCGATGCACGGCGCCGCATCAGGTCACGAGCGCGATCCCGTGCTCGCGGATCGCCGTTTCGTAGCGGCGGCTCAGTTGCCCGTCGGAGATCACGTAGTTGAAATCGGTCAATTCTGCGAAATAGGCGGCGCGCACTTCGTCGAACTTCGTGTGGTCGACCAGCAGGAAGCGGTTCTGCGCGCGCGCCATCACCTTCTTCTTCGCATCGACTTCGTGGAAGTTGAAGCACGTGACGCCGCAGCGCTCGCTCACGCCGGCCGCCGAGATGAACGCCTTCGACACGCGTACCGAATCGAGAATGCCCGTTTCGGCGACCGATTCGAACACCATGTTCTGCCGGTGATATGCGCCGCCGCACAGGATCACGTTGCAATGCGGCTTCTGCTGCAACTTCGCGAACACGTTCAGCGAATTGCAGACCGCCGTGAATTCGAGGTCGTCGGCAATGAAGTCGACGATGAACGGCGTGGTCGACCCGCAGTCGACGAAGATCGTGTCGCCGGTCGTCACGAACTGCGCGGCCAGCTTGCCGATGCGGCGCTTTTCCTCGGTCTGCCGGTTGTTCTCGGCGCTGATCAGGTATTCGCCGATGTCGCTGCGCTGCGCGGCGAAATGGCGCGTCACGTAGCCGCCGATCAGGCTGAGGCCGTGCGGGTTGTCCGCGAGATCGCGGCGGATCGTCATTTCGGACACGCCGAACAACTCGGCGACTTCCCTCAGATGAATCGCGTTCTGCCCTTGCAGCACGTTCATCAATGTCTTGATCCGTTCGCCCTTCTTTGTTTCCATGCCTGTATCCTGCGTGCCCGCCGCGTGAGTCGCTCGTCGTGCCGGGCCCGCGGGCCCGGCCGGAATGTCGTATTTGTAACAAACCGATGTGAAAACATCAACTTTCCGTGTGCCCTTTCCGCACACGATCCGTGGAGCCCTGACACATGCCGCTTTCCAACGCCCAACTCGCCCAAACCATCGATCACACGCTGCTCGCGCCCGACGCGAGCGACGCGCAGATCCGCGAACTCTGCCGCCAGGCGGCCGAGCATCGCTTTTACTCGGTCTGCGTGAATTCGGCGAACGTGCCGCTCGCCGCGCACGAACTGGCTGAAACCGGCGTGCTCGTCTGCGCCGTGGTCGGCTTCCCGCTCGGCGCGGGGCTGTCCGCCACGAAGGCGTTCGAAGCCACCGCCGCGATCGCCGCGGGCGCCGGCGAGATCGACATGGTGATCAACATCGGCGCGCTGAAAAGCGGCCGCACCGACGACGTGAAGGCCGACATCGACGCCGTGCATCGCGCTTGCGGCCCGGTGCCGCTCAAGGTGATCCTTGAAACGGGGCTACTGACCGACGACGAGAAGGTGCGCGTGTGCGGGATGTGCCGCGATCTCGGCGTCGCGTTCGTGAAGACGTCGACCGGATTCGGCCACGGCGGCGCGACGCTGGCCGATGTCGCGCTGATGCGGCGTACGGTCGGGCCGACGCTCGGCGTGAAGGCGTCGGGCGGCGTGCGCGATCGCGCAGCCGCGCTGGCGATGCTCGAAGCCGGCGCGACGCGGCTCGGCACGAGTTCGGGGGTGGCGATCGTGACCGATCAGGGCGGCGGCGGGTCGGGGTATTGACGCGCGAAGCCCGGCCGTCGCCATGCGTCGCGCGAGCAGCACCGCGCGGGGTCGCCGGCGGATGTGCGCCCGCTCGGCTCAAGACACTTGCCGCGCATCTTCCCCGTATGCGACAACCCCGGCACAATGCCGCCCATGCGCCACGACAACGCCTTCGTCCATCCGTCCTCCGGCATCGCCGGCCGACTCGCCAACCGGATCGTCGCGAGTGGCCCGCTGCTGCGCGCACGTCGCGCGCTGCTGTCGCGGCTACCGTTCCTGCAGCTCGCAAGCGACGTCGAGCACGTCGTGTATTGCACGTGGGTCGTCGATGTCGCGGCCGTCGCGCACCTCGTGCCGCGCGGCGTCACGCTCGCGAGCCGCGGCGGCCGCACACCGTTCACAACGCTCACCTACCGGCACCGGCATTTCGGCCCGCGTCTCGCCGGCCCGCTGCGGCGCGCGTTTCCGTCGCCGCTGCAAAGCAACTGGCGGCTCTACGTCGATGCGCTGCCGGGCGGCGCGCCGGCCGAGCGCACCGTGCTGTTCGTGAAGAACGTGTTCGATCACCCGCTCTATGCTCTCGGCAGCCGGCTGTTCAGCGACGCGCTGCCGTCGCATCTCGCGCGGCCCTTTACGCACGAGGCACACGACGGACGCTATGACACGCGGCTGGCTGGCAGCGGCGGCAGCGCGCCCGACTTCCGCTGCACGGCCGAAGCGTCGCACGACCGGACGTTGCCCGACGCATTCGCGCCGTTCTTCGACGACTGGCGCGCGGCCGTCGCCGCGCTGTCGCTGCAGCACGCGGCCGTCGCCCATGTCGAGGACTGCGACCGCCTCGCATATGCGTCGATCGACTTGCCGATCGACGTCGATGCGGTGCGGCCGCTGAAGACGGTCGGGCCCGCGGGCGGCGACTTCCTCGCCCGCATCGGCGCGACCGGCGAACCGCTGTGCTTCGTCGTGCCCGACGTCGCATTCCGCGTACTGTCCGAGCGGCTGCTGTAGCGCGATGTTCAAGCACGCGTTGCCGCGCGACCTGTCGGTACTCGACGCGTCATCCCGCCGCACAAAACACACGGCCGCCCGAAGGCGGCCGCGCGAAACACCGTGGACGACCGGCTTACTTGCTGTAGTCGTACACCCCACGCCCGGTCTTGCGCCCGAGCCTGCCTGCCGACACCATCTCGCGCAGCAGCGGACACGCGCGATACTTCGGGTCGCCGAAGTCCTTCAGGAACACGTCCATCACCGCGAGGCACACGTCGAGGCCCACGAGGTCGGCCAGCGCGAGCGGCCCGATCGGGTGGTTCGCGCCGAGCTTCATCCCCGCGTCGATTTCCTCGGCCGACGCGATGCCTTCAGCCAGCACGAAGAACGCCTCGTTGATCATCGGCACCAGGATCCGGTTCACGACGAAGCCCGGCGAGTTGCGCACGCCGATCGGCGACTTGTCGAAACGCTCGGTCAGCGCGCGCACGGCCGACGCGGTCGCGTCGCTCGTCTGCAGCCCGCGGATGATCTCGACGAGCGGCATCAGCGGCACCGGGTTGAAGAAGTGCATGCCGAGAAAACGCGACGGATCGGCGAGCGGCGCCGCGAGCGCGGTGATCGAGATCGACGACGTGTTGGTCGCGATGATCGCGTCCGGGCGCGCGACGGCCTCGATCTGCTTCAGGATGCGGCCCTTCAGCTCGACGTTCTCGGTCGCGGCCTCGATCACGATGTCGACCGCGGCAAGCTTCGCGTAGTCGGTCGACGTCGTGATGCGCGCGAGCGCCGCATCTCGGGCGTCGGCCGCGAGCTTGTCCTTCGACACGAGCCGCTCGAGGCTGCCCTTCAGCGTGGCGAGGCCCTTGTCGAGCGCGGCGTCGCTGACGTCGATCATCACGACGTTCAGTCCTGCAACGGCGGCGGTTTGCGCAATGCCGTTACCCATGGTTCCGGCGCCCACGACGCCGACGGTTTCGATGGCCATGACGATTCCTGTGTATTCGGATGCTGAGCGGTCGATTATCAGATGTTCTCGAAGATCGCGGCAATCCCCTGGCCGCCGCCGATACACATCGTCACGAGCGCGTAACGCCCGCCGATGCGCTTCAGCTCGTACAGCGCCTTCACCGTGATCAGCGCGCCGGTCGCGCCGATCGGGTGACCAAGCGAGATGCCGGAGCCGTTCGGGTTGACCTTGGCCGGATCGAGGCCGAGCTCCTGCGTGACCGCGCACGCCTGCGCGGCGAACGCTTCGTTCGCTTCGATCACGTCGAGATCGGTGATCTTCAGGCCCGCGCGTTCGAGCGCCTTCTGCGTGGCCGGCACCGGGCCGATGCCCATGTACGCCGGATCGACGCCCGCATGCGCATACGCGACGAGGCGCGCGAGCGGCTTCACGCCCTGCGCGCGCGCGGTGTCCGCGCTCATCATCAGCACGGCGGCGGCCGCATCGTTGATGCCCGATGCGTTGCCGGCCGTCACGGTGCCGTTCTCCTTCGCGAACACCGGCTTCAGCTTCGAGAAGTCGTCCGGGCCCGCGTCGTGCCGCACGTGCTCGTCGGTGTCGAACGCGACTTCGCCCTTCTTCGTGCGGATCGAGATCGGCAGGATCTGGTCCTTGAAGCGGCCTTCGGCGATCGCGCGCGCCGCGCGACGATGCGATTCGAGCGCCAGCGCATCCTGCGCGTCACGCGAGATGTCGTATTTCTTCGCGACGTTCTCGGCCGTCACGCCCATGTGGATCGTCTGGAACGGGTCGTGCAGCGCGCCGAGCATCATGTCGACGAGCTTCGCGTCACCCATGCGCTGGCCGAAGCGCGCGGCCGGCACCGTGTACGGCGCGCGGCTCATGCTCTCCGAGCCGCCGCCGATCGCGATGTCGGCATCGCCGAGCATGATCGTCTGCGCGGCCGACACGATCGCCTGCAGGCCCGAGCCGCACAGGCGGTTCACGGTCAGCGCCGGCGTGTGCTGCGCGACGCCGCCGTTGATCGCCGCGACGCGCGCGAGATACATGTCCTTCGGCTCGGTGTTCACGACGTGGCCGAACACGACATGGCCGACCGCATCGCCCGGCACGTTCGCGCGCGACAGCACTTCGGCGACCACCTTCGCGCCGAGGTCGGTCGGCGAGAAATCCTTCAGGCTGCCGCCGAAATCACCGATCGCGGTACGGACACCGCTCACCACCACGACTTCCTTCGCTGCATTGCTCATCGTCTCACTCCGGTTCGTTCGCGCCCGCGGGCGCGGGGATGCGTTGCGTTACATGTTCGGGTAGTTCGGCCCGCCGCCGCCTTCGGGCGTGACCCACACGATGTTCTGCGTCGGGTCCTTGATGTCGCAGGTCTTGCAGTGCACGCAGTTCTGCGCGTTGATCACGAGCCGATCGCCGCCGTCGTCGTTCTTCACGAACTCGTACACGGCCGCCGGGCAGAAGCGCGCCTCCGGCCCCGCATACGTGCGCAGGTTCACGTTCACCGGCACGCTCGCATCCTTCAGCGTCAGGTGCGCCGGCTGGTTCTCCTCGTGGTT
>NZ_JAGIQE010000041.1:0-44960 GCF_017815075.1 Burkholderia sp. AcTa6-5
AGTTCACCGCACGGCTCTGCTTGTTGAGCAGTCCGTTGAGCGACTTCACGCGGTAGCGGTAGACAAGGATCATGCCGATGATCCTAACCCGTGGAAGAAGCTGCCTGTCAACAGCACGCCCTTCCTTCCCACCATCAATGGCGGGGTTTCTCGGAGCAAATTCTGATGAACACGATCAACAGGACCCAGCGCATCGATATTTCCCCCGTAGCTCTTTCGAAGAAATTCTAGAGACGGGGAAAATTTCCTGCTCTGACGGTGCAGTCGTGCGGTGTACGTCTTACAACGCGGCGAGACAGCCGACCGATCCGTGCCGAAACGCCCGCGTATACGGGCTTTTCCGGCAATCTGCATGCATGCGCGGCGGGCTGCCGACGCACGCACCCGCGGCGATTATTCCGGAAACGGCAAATCAGTTTGTCCGTCTGCGCGCATACCGAACGTGTTGAGCGTCATCGCGACGAGCGCGTAATAGCCGAGCAGCGCGACGAGATTCACCACGGTCTCGTGGCCGAAGCGCGCCTGCGCACGCGCGAACGTCGCATCGCTCACGCGCTTCGTGTCGTACAGCTCGGTGGCAAACGCATGGATCAGCGCGTCGTCGTCCGATTCGAATGCGGGCGCGACGCCCAGCCGGATCGCGTCGGCCGTCGCGGTCGGCACGCCGGCCTCGAGCGCGATCGGATGATGGATGTGCCACTCGGCCTGCGAGCGCCAGCGCGCGGCCGTCACCAGAATCGCGAGCTCCGACAGCCGCAGCGGCAGCCCGGTGCGATAGCGGCAGAACGCGCCGAGCTTCTGCGCGTGCTGAGCCAGTTCGGGGCTCGCGATCCAGCCGAGGAACGGCCCGTTCAGGTTGCCGCGCGGGCCGCTGAGAATATCGGCGAGCACGGCCTTCTGTTCGTCGGTGGCCGACGCGGGATCGAAAGGAGGCAGTCTGTCTGTCATGGTGAGGAATCGGTGAGGTCGGGGGTTACGCGCCGGCCGACGCGAGCGCCGCGCCGATCGCGCCGGACAGCCGCTCGACGATCGTGTCGATCTGCTGCGCGGTGCAGACGAACGGCGGCGCGATCAGGATGTGATCGCCGTGCACGCCGTCGATCGTGCCACCCATCGGATACACCATCAACCCGCGCTGCATCGCTTCGCGCTTGACCGCCGCATGCAGCTTCAGCGCGGGGTCGAACGTCGCCTGGGTGTCGCGATCGCGCACGAGTTCGACGCCGACGAACAACCCGCGGCCGCGCACGTCGCCGACATGCGGATGCGCGCCGTAGTGCTCGCGCAACGATGCACGCAACTGCTCGCCGCGCGCCTTCACGTTGTCGAGCAGCTTGTCTTCCGCAATCACGCGCTGCACTTCGAGCGCGGCCGCGCACGCGGTCGCGTGGCCGAGGTACGTGTGACCATGCTGGAAGAAGCCGGAGCCGTCGACGATCGTGCGATAGATACGGTCACTCACCAGCGTCGCACCAATCGGCTGGTAGCCCGCACCGAGCCCTTTCGCGATCGTCAGCAGATCGGGCGCGACACCGTCTTCGTCGCACGCATACAGGTAACCCGTGCGCCCCATCCCCGACATGATCTCGTCGAGGATCAGCAGCACGCCGTACTTGTCGCACACCGCGCGAATCTTCTTCAGGTACGTGCGCACCGGCGGCACCGCGCCGGCCGTCGCGCCGACCACCGTTTCCGCGACGAACGCCGCGACGTTTTCCGCGCCGAGTTCGACGATCTTCCGTTCGAGCTCGTCGGCGAGGCGCTGCGCGTACGCTTCGTCGGTTTCACCGGCCTGCTGGTCGCGGTACGCATAGCACGGGCTCACGTGGTGCGCTTCGATCAGCAGCGGCAGGAACGGCTCGCGCCGCCATGCGTTGCCGCCGATCGCGAGCGCACCGAGCGTATTGCCGTGATAGCTCTGGCGCCGGGCGATGAAATGACGGCGCCGCGGCTCGCCCTTCTCGACGAAATACTGGCGCGCGAGCTTCAGCGCGGCCTCGATCGCCTCGGAGCCGCCCGACACGAAATACACGTGGTCGAGCCCAGCCGGCGCGGCGTCGACGAGCCGGTCGGCCAGTTCCTCGGCCACTTCCGTCGTGAAGAACGACGTATGCGCGTAGGGCAATTGCTGCACCTGCCGCTTGATCGCGTCGATCACGCGCTGGTTGCTGTGACCGAGACACGATACGGCCGCGCCGCCGCACGCGTCGATATAGCGTTTGCCGGTCGAATCGATGATCTCGATGCCGTCGCCTGCGACGGCAACGGGCAAGGTGGCGCGCGGGGCGCGATGGAAAACGGTCGTCATGCGTGGCCTCATGGATCAGGATGTGTGCGGCGCGTGCCCGGACGGCCATCCGACGCCAGCCGCGATCCCGTCCAGTTCCGCGACGAGACCGCGGTATGCGGCGAGCGCAGCCTGCCGCAGCGCATCGACGAACGGACGGCCGCGCCGGCGGCGCACGGCCTGCCATGCGTCGCTCTACTGCATGTACGCGTCGCATACCGGGCGGGCGAGCTCGCCCAGGCGCACGCGGATGTCGTGCAATAGGATCAATTCGGCCGCCATGCAGCGTGCGCCCGATTGGCCGGCCCCGTCAAACGATGTCGGGACGCACGCGGCCAGACGTTCGCAACGCACGATGACGAATTAGACAATGACGCAACATATGTTGTCAATAGCCCGCGATCGACAACACCGGATGCGGCCGGCACACCGCGCGGTCACGCCGCGACCCCGCTCGCCTGATGCGACACGAGCCGCGCATACGCGCCCTGCCGCGCCATCAGCTCCCCGTGGCGGCCGGCCTCGATCACCGCGCCCTGCTCGATCACGAGGATCAGGTCGGCATGGCGCACGGTCGACAGGCGGTGCGCGATGATGATCGACGTGCGTTGCGTCATCAGGTCCTCCAGCGCCGCGCGGATCTGCTGTTCGCTGATCGTGTCGAGGTGCGACGTCGCCTCGTCGAGGATCAGCACCGGCGCATCCTTCAGGAACGCGCGCGCGATCGCCACGCGCTGACGCTGGCCGCCCGACAACTGCACGCCGCGCTCGCCAACGCGCGTCGCGAGCCCGTCCGGCAGCCGCGCGACGAAGTCGCCGAGCGCCGCGTGGTCGATCGCGCGCCGCACGTCCGCGTCCGACGCGCCGCTCGCCGCGAGCCGGATGTTCGCTTCGAGCGTGTCGTTGAACAGGTAGGTATCCTGCGCAACGAGCGCAATGTGCTGCCGTAGATCGTCGAGCCGCAGGTCGCGCAGGTCGACGCCGCCGAGCGTCACGCGGCCCTGCTGCGGATCCCAGAAGCGCAGCAGCAGGCTCGCGATCGTCGACTTGCCGGCGCCCGATGCGCCGACCAGCGCGACCGTGCTGCCGGCCGGCACCTCGAAGCTCACGCGGTCGATCGCGGGCACGCTGCGCCCCGGATACGTGAACGACGCCGCGTCGAACCGCACCGCCGAATTGCCCGGCATCGCGTGTGCGCCGTCCGTCACCGCTACGGGTTCCTTCTCCAGCGCGCGCAAGCGGCGCGTCGACGCGATCGTGTCGGCAAGCTGGCGCGCGACCTGGCCGATCTCGGCCACCGGCATGAACGCGGCCCCCGCGACCAGCACCAGCAGCGGCAACGACTCGCGCGGAAACCCGCCGCGAGCGCACCACCACGCACCGAGCGCCGCGACGGCCAGTCCGCCGAGCCCGCTCGCAACTTCCAGCGTGGCGCTTTGCATCGACAGATCGTCGAGCAGCTTCGCGCGCTGCCGGCGGTACGCATCGACTTCGGCGACGAACGCCGCGCGCCGGCGCGCAATCGCCTGGAACGCGGTGAGTTCCGCGAGCCCCTGGATCGTTTCGGTCAGATGCGCGCCAAGCTGGCCGAGCGCGTCGCGCGCGCCGGTGCCGAGCCGGTCGACGTCGCGCCGGGCCAGCACGGGCGCGAGCCCGGCCCACAGCAGGAACGGCAGCAGCACCAGCGCGAGCGGCCACGCGACCGACGCGAGCAACACCAGCACGCCGGCCGGCACGAGCACCGCGACGAACGCGGGTGCGAGCGTATGCGCGTAGAAATACTCGACGGTCTCGACGTCCTGCGTCGCGAGCGCCACGAGATCGCCGGAACGGCGGCGCAGCAGCCCGGCCGGCGCGAGCCGTTCGAGCGTCGCGAACAGCACGATGCGCATTTCCGCGAGCAGCCGGTACGCCATGTCGTGTGCGAGCCACGATTCGAGCCAGTGCAGCACGGCCGCGACCGGCGCGATCACGAGCAGCGCGGCCACCAGCCCGGTGCCGACATGGCCGGTCGGCACCGCGCCGACCACCCATGCGCCGATCGCACCCACACCGATGAACGCGAGCACGCGGCCGATCCCGAACAGCACGGTGAGCACGACCTTGCCCTTCCACGGACGCACGAAGCGCAGCAGCGTCTGCAACGTCTCCGGCCAGCCGATCGTCGCCGCGTCGTCGTTCAGCGGCCGCACTTGCGGGGCCGACGACGCGCGCGCGGTCGCGCCGGCCACCGCCGCCGCGCCGACGGTTTCGGCGACCGCTTCCAGCTGCGGCCCCATCAGCCGTCGATACGGGCCGTCGCGCGCGATCAGCGCCGCATGCGTCCCTTCGTCGACGACCTGCCCCTGGTCGAGCACCAGGATGCGATCGGCGCCGATCACGCTGGACAGCCGGTGCGCGAGCACGAGCGTCGTCCGCCCGCGCGTGAGCCGGTCGAGCGCCTGCTGGATCAGTGCTTCGTTCTCCGCATCGACCGACGACAGCGCCTCGTCGAGCAACAGGATCGGCGCGTCGCGCAGCAGCGCGCGGGCAATCGCGATCCGCTGGCGCTGGCCGCCCGACAGCATCAGCCCGCGTTCGCCGATGCGCGTCGCATAGCCGTCGGGCAGCGACGAGATGAAATCGTGCGCGTTGGCCGCGCGCGCGGCGGCGATCATGTCCGCGTCGCTCGCGTCCGGGCGGCCGAGCCGCAGGTTGTCGGCGACGCTGCCGTCGAACAGCGTCGCATCCTGCGCGACGACCGCGATCATCTCGCGCACCTGGTCGGCATCGAGCGTGCGCACGTCGTGGCCGCCGATCCGGACCGCACCGCCCTGCGCGTCGTGCTGGCGCAGCAGCAGCCGCACGATGGTCGACTTGCCGGCCCCGCTCGGCCCGACGATCGCGACCGTCTCGCCCTCGCGCACCGTGAAGCTCAGCGCCGCATGCGCGTCCGCGCGGCGCCCCGGATACGCGAAGCTGACGTCGTCGAACACGATCTCCGGCCGCAGGCCCGCTACGCGCGGCGCGTCGACGGAACGCGCATGACCGCCCGCGTCGAGCAGCGCATGGACCGCATTCGCCGCCGACTGGCCGATCATCCCCTGATGCAGCACCGCGCGCAGGTCGCGCAGCGGCCGGAAGATCTCGCTGCCGGCCATCAGCACGATCAGCAGCGCTTCGAGGCTCATGTCGCCGTGCTGCACGCGCCACGCGCCCACCGCGATCGCCGCGGCCGCGCCGAGGCCGGTGCCGAGATCCGTGAAGAGCCGCGTCAGCAGCCCGAGCGCGAGCACCCAGAACGTGCTGTCCGACAGCGCGCGCGCCTTCGCGGCCAGCTTCGCGCCGAACGCGGTGCTCTGCCCGAACGCCTTCAGCGTCGGCAGGCCCTGCACCGCGTCGAGAAACTCCTCGCCGAACGCCTTGAACGCGGTCGAACGCGCGAGCGCCGCGCGCTTGTCGGCACGATGCACGAGTTGCGGCAGCGCGAGCGTGACGAGCGCCGCGACCAGCAGGATCGCGGCCGTCGGCACATCCCACCACGCGAGCACCGCGAAGATCATGACCGGCGCGCACGCGGCGATCACGAGCTGCGGCAGGTAGACGCCGAAGAAGGTCTGCAACTGCTCGACGCCGTCGACGACGGCCAGCATCACGCCGCCCGTGCGTTCGCCGCTGAACCACGCGGGGCCGAGCGCGGCGATCCGGTCGAACAGCCGCGCGCGCAGCGTCGCCTGCACGCGGCCCGCCGTCTGCTGCGCGAGCACCGTGCGGCGATGGTCGAGCCATGCGCGCAGCAGCACGCAAGCCGCCGTTGCGGCGACGGCCTCGCCGACGCCGCGCGCCGGCGCGCCGGAAAACACCAGCGCCAGCACGCGGCCGAGAAACACGAAGCGCAGGATGCCGACACCCATCGCGAGCAGCCCGAGCGCGACGGCAGCCGCCACGCGCCAGCGCAGTCCCGCCATCATTGCCCATAGTCGTCGGTCGAAATACATGCAGCCCTCCGGTCGGTGTTTCGTTGCGTTTTTATGGACCGGATCGAGGCTACCCGCGCCGCCCGCGCGCGGCAAAAGATGATTTTTCAACGGGTGTTGAGTCAACTACAATACCCCGCATGTCGCACCTTCCCCCCCTCAGCGCACTGCGTGCTTTCGAGGCGGCCGTCCGCCTCGGCGGGTTCGCGCGCGCGGCGGCCGAGCTGAACGTGTCGACCAGCGCGGTCAGCCACCAGATCCGTTCGCTGGAGGAATCGCTCGGCGCGCGGCTGCTCGAACGCAGTACGGGGCTCGGCGGCATCGGCCTCACGCCGGCCGGCGCGCGGCTGCTGCCGGCGGTCGGCGATGCGCTGTCGCGTCTGACCGACGCGTGCGCCGAGATTCGCGGCACCGCGCAACGGCTCACCGTGTCCGCCAACGCGCCGTTTTCGTCGATGTGGCTCGCGCGCCGTCTCGCGGAATTCTCGTCGCTGCATCCCGACACCCCGCTGCATGCGGTCGTGCTCGACGACGAGCCGGATTTCGCGCGCAGCAGCGTCGATCTGGCGATCGTGCACGTGCCCGTGCATCGGCTGCGCGCAGACGACGACGTGCTGATCCGGGAAACCGTGTTTCCGGTCTGCAGCCCCGAACTGTTTCCGTACGCATCGGAGCACGTCTGCCGCTCGCGGCTGCTGCAGGAGATGCACGAGGACAGCCCCGAGATCGACTGGCGCAACTGGGCCGTGCACTTCGGCTTGCCGGACGACTTCGACACGAAGATCGTCCGCTACAGCAGCTTCAGCCAGGTGATCGGCGCGGCCGTCGGCGGCGCGGGCATCGCGCTCGGCCGCGTGCCGCTGATCGAGCCCGAACTGCGCAGCGGGCGCCTGGTGCCGCTGGTGCCGGGTCTCGCACGCGATGCGTCATGGCGCTTCGTGCTGCGTCGCCATCCGTCGACGCGGCACCGGCTGCTCGATCCGTTGATCGCGTTCCTGCGCAGCGAAGCGGACGCGCCGCCGTTCGTGTCGAAGATCGTTGCGCCCGCATCCAATGACCGTCACGCACGAGGCGCGGGCGGCACCTGACGAGCGCCCGCACGCAATGCCGGCTGCGCGTTGCCGGTGGGCAGCCGCTTACGGCGTCGCGAAGAACAGCCCGACGACGCACGCCAT
Organism: Burkholderia sp. AcTa6-5; assembly: GCF_017815075.1. NCBI lineage: Bacteria > Pseudomonadati > Pseudomonadota > Betaproteobacteria > Burkholderiales > Burkholderiaceae > Burkholderia > Burkholderia sp. AcTa6-5. The sequence continues at coordinate 7,419 of NZ_JAGIQE010000041.1, forward strand.
GCCGCCGAACCACACGAGCGAACGCAGCGACGCCCAGTTCAGCAGGTACATCAGCGCATAGACGACGCGGATTGCGACGAACGCGATCGCGAGCTGGTCGACGCGATGCACGTTCGCGCCGTTGTGCCATGCCACCAGCAGCGCGACCGCGAACAGCGCGAGCGCTTCCCATGAATTCTGATGCGCGGCCTGCGCGCGGGCGCGCCAGCCTTCGAGCTTCGCCAGGTAATCGCGCGGCGTACGGTTGTCGTAACCCTTGCGGGCCTTGGCGAGCAACGTCATCGGGAACGGCAACAGCGCCACGATGAACAGGCACAGCTGGGACGTCGTCATCAAAGTCTCCTCCGTTATGATTACATTGATCAATGACAAGATCGCCGAGAGCTTAGCATTGCGCCGTGCCGTTCGCGCACGGGTTTTCTAGACGGGAGACTCGGCCGCACACGCCGCGGATGACGGCGCCCGGCCCGCGCCGCCGCCAAAATTTCCACCAAATCGTCGATAAATACGTTAATTAAAACTGGTCGAACACCCATAACATAGCGCTCAACACTGGCTTGACGCGCCCCGCGCGCGGCCAGCCCCGGCCAGCCCCTTTTCCCCCGCGCTACCCTGCGCCGAACGACATCCGACCCGAGCCCTTGCCATGCCCCGTCCCATCGTCGCCCATATCCGCCCCGACGCCGTTCGCCACAACCTCGACTTCATCCGCCGCACCGTCGCGCCATCGCGCGTGTGGGCCGTGATCAAGGCCAACGCGTACGGCCACGGCATCGAACGGATCTACCCGGGCCTCGCGGCCGCCGACGGCATCGCGCTGCTCGATCTCGACGAAGCCGTGCGCGTGCGCGAGCTCGGCTGGGACAAGCCCGTGCTGCTGCTCGAAGGCGTCTTCGAACCGGCCGACGTCGAGCTGGCCGATCGCCACCGGCTGACGGTCGCCGTGCACTGCGACGAACAGCTCGACCTGCTGATCGCCGCGAAGCCGCGGCAGCCGATCGACATCCAGTTGAAGATGAATTCCGGCATGAACCGGCTCGGCTACCGGCCGGCCGTGTTCCGCGCCGCGTGGGAACGCGCGGCGAGCGCGCCATCGATCGGCAAGATCACGCTGATGATGCATTTTGCGAACGCCGACGAAGGCGAAGTCGACTGGCAGCTCGACCAGTTCGATGCGACTACGGCCGGGATTCCGGGCGAGCGCTCGGTGTCGAATTCGGCGGCCGTGCTGTGGCATCCGCGCGCGCACCGCGACTGGGTGCGGCCCGGCACGATCCTGTACGGTGCGTCGCCGACCGGCGCGGCGCGGGATATCGCGGACACGCCGCTGACGGCCGCGATGACGCTGACCAGCAAGATCATCGGCGTGCAAACGCTCGCGCCTGACGAAACGGTCGGCTACGGCCGCCGCTTCACGGCCGACCGGCCGATGCGGATCGGCGTCGTCGCGTGCGGCTACGCGGACGGCTATCCGCGCCACGCGCCGACCGGCACGCCGATCGCAGTGGACGGCGTGATGACGCGCGTCGTCGGCCGCGTGTCGATGGACATGCTGACGGTCGACCTGACGCCGTGCCCGAACGCGGGCATCGGCGCGAGCGTCGAGCTGTGGGGCGACCAGGTGAAGGTGGACGATGTCGCGGAAGCCAGCGGCACGATCGGCTACGAGCTGATGTGCGCGCTCGCGCGCCGCGTGCCGGTCGTGATCGTGCCGCCCGGCGCGTCGACCGTGCAGCCGGCGCTGCGGACGGGGAGCTACGGACGCTGACCGGAGGCGCTGCGGCGACGCGCCACGTCGTAGCGCGTTGCCCCCACCGTCGGGGAGACAACGCGGTCCCTGCCCACCTCCGTCACCGCATCACGAACGCCACGTCGGCTTGCGCTTCTCGAGGAATGCGTCGATCCCCTCGCCCGCATCCTCTTCCATCATGTTGCGCGCCATCGCGTCGCCCGCGTACGCATACGCTTCGTCGAGCGGCAACTCGCGCTGACGATAGAACATCTGCTTGCCGACCCGCACCGCGGCCGGACTCTTCGCGACAATCTCCGCGACCTTGCGCGCGACGGCCGCATCGAGCGCGTCCTCGGGCACGGCTTCGTTGACGAGCCCCCACGCGGCGGCCGTCGCCGCATCGACGAAACGGCCGGTCACCAGCATGTCGAACGCGCGCTTGGCCGCGACGTTGCGGCTCAACGCGACGGCCGGCGTCGAGCAGAACAGCCCGACATCGATGCCCGACACCGCGAAGCGCGCGGTATCGGCCGCGATCGCGAGGTCGCATGCCGCGACGAGCTGGCAGCCGGCCGCCGTCGCGATGCCATGCACGCGCGCGATCACCGGCACCGGCAACGCGCGCATCGCGAGCATCACGCGGCTGCACTGCGCGAACAGCGTGCGGTAGTAGTCGAGTTCGGGCTTGCTGCGCATCTGCCGCAAGTCGTGGCCGGCGCAGAACGCCTTGCCTTCGGCGGCCAGCACGACGCAGCGCACGTGCGGATCGGCGGCCAGCGTATCGAAGGCATCGTACAAAGCCGAGAGCATCGCTTCGGACAACGCGTTGAACTGCTGCGGGCGATTCAGGCGCAGCGTGACGACGCCGTCGTGCGCGTCGCGCAGCAGGATCGGCTCGGCTGTCTCGTGAATGGGTTCCATGGTGTTCCGCTTGACGGGTTCGGCAGGTTTCGATGCAGCGCGACCGGGCGAAACGCTTATCCGTCCGTTCGCGGCATCGTCACGAAATGGTCCTCCACATTCCGCACGGCGTCCAGCCGCGGTGCCGCACGCGCACGCGCATGCGTGGCGGTCAGCCGGCCATGCGCAACGCCCGTGCCCGTCTCGCGTCAGCGGCGTCGTTGCGCGGCGTCCGCGTGGCCTGCCGTCCTCGCGGCCAGTGCGGCGATCGCATAGGCGACGCAGCCGAGCGCCGCGACCGCCCACAGCGCATCGGTCAGATCCGGCAACAGTATCGTCGCGGCGCCTGCCACGGCCACGCCGAGCAGGCTGCCGGCCTGACGTGCCGCGTTGAGGAACCCGGATGCCACGCCCGCCGCGTCGGCAGGCACCTGTTCGAGCACCGTCGCGATCATCGGCGCGACCGACAACGCGGTCCCGGTGCCGAAGGCGGCCATGGCGATCCAGACCACCGGCCACCGCGCATGCAGCGCGAGCGCAAGCGCGATCGCCGGAATGGCCAGCGCGGCCATCGCAAGACCGTTCGCCATCAGCGTGACCGGACGAACGCGGCCATGCAGTTTTCCCGACAGCAGATTGCCGAGCGACAGACTCAGCGCGAACGGCAGCAGCGTCAGCCCGATTTGCCGCGCGCTCATGCCGACGCGCCCGTGCAGGTACAGGCTCAACACGAACAGCAACCCGAAGTAGCCGACATAGACGAGACTGCCCATCAGGTTCATCGCGACGAACACGCGATTGCGAAACCACGCGAGCGGCACCATCGGATGGCGCGCACGCCGCTCGACGACGACCAGTACCCCGGCGGCGAGCGCGGCGATCAGCAATGCGGCGCGGACCTCCGTGGCGCCGGCGCCGCGGGTCGGCAATTCGATCACCGCGAAACATAGCGCGCCGAGCGCCGCCGCACCGACGCACTGGCCGGCCCAGTCGAAGTGGCGCACATCCCGCGCGACCGATGCGCGAACGAGCGCCGCCGCGCCGGCAAACGCGACCGCGCCGGTCGGCACGTTGATCAGGAACGCGCTGCGCCAGCCCAAATCGTCGACGAGGATGCCGCCCAGCACCGGCCCCACCGCGACCGCGACCGACGCGATGCCGGCCCACACCGCGATTGCCCGCGCGCGCTCGGCCGGCACGTCGAACGTGCTGCGCACGATCGCGAGCGATGCGGGCAAAAAGAGCGCGGCACCCATGCCCTGCACGAAGCGCGCGGCCACGAGGATCGCCACCGACGACGCGACGCCGCACGCCGCCGATGCGCCGACGAACAGCGCCAATCCGGCAAGGTACACGCGCTTCGCGCCGAACCGGTCGGACAGCGCACCGCCCGCGAGGATCAGCGCGGCGAAGCTGAGCGTATAGGCGTCGACGATCCACGCGAGTTCCGCGACCGTCGCGCCGAGGCTCGTGCGCATCGCCGGCAGCGCGACGTTGACGATCGTCGAATCGAGCACCGCCATGAACATGCCGACCGCGACGAGCGCGAGCGTCAGGCGCTGCTCGCGCTTCGTCGCGCGGCTCGGGGCCGCCACAGCGAGGGGAACGGGGACGGAAACGGAACGGCAATCGGACATGACACCTCCATGCGGATGCCGGAAGTCTAGGACCGGGCGCGCGATGCGGAAAAGTGATAATTTCGCATTTCCCCGATGCAGATTTGCATCATCGTTTCCCGTCCGTCGCCGCCTGCCCGATGACACAATCAGTCCGTATGAACTGGGACAACGCCCGCTTCTTCCTTGCGCTGGCGCGCACCGGCACGCTGCGCGGCGCCGCGGCGCAGCTGAACGTCGACCAGGCGACGGTCGGGCGCCGGATCGCCGCGCTCGAGGACGAACTGTCGGCCCGGCTGTTTCTGCGCACGCCGTCCCTCTATGTACTGACGACCGCGGGCGAAGCGCTGCTTGAACCGGCCGAAACGATGGAGCGCGCGTCGCTCACGATCGAACGCCGGGTGATGGGGCTCGACGAGCAACTGGCCGGGTCCGTGCGGATCGCGACGACCGACACGCTCGGCAGGCGCTTCGTCGTGCCCGCGATCGCCCGCGTGCGGCGCCGGCATGCCGGCATCGACGTCGTGTGCGTGACGTCGGCGCAAATCACCAACCTCACGCGCCGCGAGGCGGATCTCGCGATCCGCACGTTGCGGCCGGAATCGCCGGACCTGATCGCCAGGCGGCTCGGGCATCTCGAAACGGGCATCTACGCATCGCGCGCCTACCTGGCCGAACGGGGCGAACCGGTCGCGGGCAGCGCGTTCGACGGGCACGATCTGGTGATGTATCAGCAGCCGGTGGTGCCGACGATGTGGGACGCGCTGTGCGGCGAGCCGACGTCGCGCGGCCGCGTGATGTTCCAGACCTCGTCGACGATGATGCTGGTGGAGGCGACGCTGGCGGGGCTCGGAATTTCGGAACTGCCGTGCTTCCGCGCCGACACCGAGCCGGAACTCGTGCGACTCATGCCGCAGCGGTGCAATCATTTCGACGTGTGGCTCGTCGCCCATGCCGATCTCTACAAGACCGCGCGCGTGCAGGCGGTGATCGAAGCCGTCGTCGAGGAGTTCGCGACGGCGGCGGCGAGCCGATAGCCAGCCTCCACGCTTCAGGGCGTCAGCGCGCGGTCGCGTTCCGCCCGCTGCGCCATGCACGCACACCCGACCACAACTGACCGACGCCGACGGCGAAAAACACCGCCCCCATCGCGCCGATCGCCAGCACGCCGCCCCAGATCGCGCCGAACGTATTCATCCGCGCGGTCATCTTCGGCGCGTCCGGCGCATAGCGCACTTCGACCGTCGCGCCGTCCTGCACGCTGACGTCGCCGCCCTGCGCATATTCGACGCGCTCGCCCGTGAGCGTCGTAAACGCGATCTCCGGATGATGCGTGCCCGCGTTCAGCTTGACGACACGCCCCGGCACGACGACCGACGTTCGCAGGAATTCGCGCATCGACTGCGCGTACAGCGCGACGCCGATCAGGATGCACGTGCCCACGATGGTAAAAACGACGCCCTTCGCGATCTGCATTCCCGTGTGCCGCGCAGCGGGTCGCCCGTATTCGGATGCCATCGGTTTCGTTCCGTTCCTGATGTTCGTCAATGCCGGGCGTGCGGCGCACGATGCGCCGCCACGCCGCCCTCGGCATCCGGCAGGATACGGACATCCCGGCGCGCTGTAAATTGCGCGCGCAACCGTTCGACGGCCCGCGGGCGCGTCAGCCCGCGAGCTTCTTCAGCGCGTCGAGCACCGCGTCGCCCTTGAACGGCTTCACGATCCAGCCCTTCACGCCGGCGGCCTTGCCGCGCTCCTTCATCGCCGGGCTGCTCTCGGTCGTCAGCATCACGACGTTGACCGCCGTGTTCGCCAGTTCGCCGCGAATCTTCTCGACCATCGTCAGCCCGTCCATGTTCGGCATGTTCACATCGCTGATCACGAGGCGCACGCCGGGCGTCGCCTTCAGCTTCGCGAGCCCGTCCTTGCCGTCGACGGCCGTCGCGACGTCGAGCCCGTGATTGCGCAGGAAGCCCGCGACTTCGTCGCGCACCGTGCCCGAATCGTCGACCACCAGAATCTTTGCCATGTCGTCTTCCCCTTTCGTCGTTGCCGACTTCAACATTCAAAACAGTTCGAGTTCGCCGGACTCGACCATCGGCCCGACGTCCTGCACCGATTCGCGGAAATCCTCCGGCGACCAGCTGAGGCTGAACACGAAACGCTGGTCGAGACGGACCGAGCGCCCCGATGCCGGATCGGTCATCCAGTACTTGAAGCAGAGCTGCGGACAGTCGCCGCCGAACGAGATGAACTTCTGCTTGTGATTGACGACGAGCGGCACCTGCACCGGATGGCGCGCCAGCGCCTCGGCGTCGCCGAGATAGCGGTTCTTGAACGCGCCCCACACGAGGTTGGTCAGCTCGCCCAGCACGCTGTTCACGTCGCGGAAATCCGGCGCGCGGCCGCCGTCGCGCGTGCCGCCGAGCATGTCGAGCAGCGGCTGCTCGCTCGTCTGCAGCAGCATGTAGCCGCGGCACCATGCGCTTTCGAGCGCGATCAGGCTGAACACTTCGCCGAAGATGATCTGGTCGCGCACGATGCACGGCGTGTCGTGCTCGATCGTCATGCCCGGAAACAGGCTGTCGAGGCGCGCCTCGGTGATCTCCGAGATGCCGCGCACCAGCGCGTTCGGGTAGTCGCGGCCGAACAGATATTCGTCGATCGCGCGCGCGAGCGGCGTCATGTCGTCGGCGACGTAGGCCGCGCAGGCGACGCGTGCCAGCGCATCGGGCAGCCCGTCGCGCGACGCGAGCGATTCGCGGCGCAGGATGATCGGCAGCTCGGGCCGCAGCGCGTCGATCTGCGTCGCGATGATCGCGCTCTCGGCCGGCGAGCCGCCGTAATCCTCGGCCAGCAGGATCGCGCCGAGATCGATGTTCGAGCGCAGCACCTTCAACAGCCGGCTGCGCCGCACGGTCAGGCCGACCAGGTTGTGCGCGTCGCAGAAGCGCTTGAGCGCGTCGGCGTGCACGCGGCTGTCGTCGAGTACGAGCACCTTGCTGACGGGTTGGTCTTCGGTCATCTAATGGATTCGTGATGGTCGGTCAGAACAGTTCGAGCTCGCCGCCGGTATCGACCGTGGCCGTTTCCGGCACGTGGAAATCGACCGGCGCGTTCGCGCACACGCACAGCGTCGCGCCGACCCGCACGTCGCCGTCGAGCGTCAGGTCGTATGCGGCCACGTAATCGGGCGAGAGCGCGTGCATGAAGTCGAGGCTCGCGCCGCTCAGCAGGTAAGGCGTCGACATCCCGAGATCGGGAAACGGCGCGGTCAGCGCCTGGTTGATCGCGCCGCAACACAGGTTCGCGACTTCCATGAACGCGTCGGTCAGCGGCCGCTGGCTGTTCGCGCCCGCCGTCGCACCGGCGAAATGGCGACGCGTCGCGTCGTCGTCGCTGAAGCGCAGCGCGAGCAGCAGCCGGAAATGCAGCGCCGAGATCGTCAGCACGACGACATGTCCGGTCACTTTCGGCTTCGATCGCGACTTCGCTTGCACGCGATCCGGCGCATCGTGTTCATGCCCGGCGGCCGGCCGGATGTCGCACACGCCGCCGGCCGCGAGCCGCGTGCGCGCGGCATCGAAGAAGATCCGCTCGAAACCGGCCCTCGCCTGCGCGCTGATCACGCGGCCTCTCCTTCGATCCGTGCATGCAGTTGCCCGGCCAGCGTCTCGACGGTCGCGAGCGCGGCCGTGATCATCTTGCCGCCGGCCTGGATGTCCTGGAACGTCGCGGCCGTCACGAGATCGTTGCGGTTCAGGCTGTCGCGATAGCTGTTCGACAGCTCCTGCGAGCGCGCGGCCAGCCCGCGCACCTCGCTCGCGACGATCGAGAAGCCGCGCCCGGCCGTGCCTGCACGCGCGGCCTCGATCGACGCGTTCAGCGACACGATCGACACGTGCGCGACGATCGCCGACAGCTCCTGGTTCTTCGCGCGCATGTCCTGGTTCTGCGTGGTCAGCGAGATCATCTGCTCGTGCCAGCGCTCGAACGTGCCGGCGAGCCCGCGCAAACGCGCGGCTTCGTCGGCGATCTTCAGCGCATGCTGCGCGAGCGCGGCGCGCTCGGCCGACAGCGCCTGCACCGCGTCGCGCTGCGCGCCGTTCGCGGATGCCTCGCGCGTCAGCGCCTCCTCCAGCTGCGCCTCGCGTTGCGCCCATGCGTCGGCTGCCTGCGCATGCGCCGACGCCGCTTCATCGGCGCGTGCGGCGGCTGCGTCGAGCGCACCGCGTAACGCGTGCGTGTCGCGTTCCATCGACGCGACGAGCCGTTGGCGCATCACGCGAAACATGACCGCCGCCGCGACCGCGACACCCCCTCCGCCCGCCAGCGCGGCTGCCATCTGGATCATCCATGCCTGCACGATCACGCCGTCACTCCGCCGCGCCGATATCCGCGCTGCGCGCGCGCTGCGCGTGCCCCGCGCCGTGCGCGGCACCGTCCGCGGCGAAGCGCGCCGGCAGCGACACGATCGTCTCGAACGCGCGATACGGCGCGCCGACGCGATCGTCGGTGAAGCGCAGCGCGATATCGCCGCCGTCGCGCTTCAGGAAGTTGCGCACCGCGTCCATGCCGACGCCGCGCCCCGATACTTCGGTCACCATCTGAGCGGTCGAGAAGCCCGGCCGGAAGATCAGCTCGGCGACGTCCTCGTCGGACAGCGCCGCTTCGCTCGCGGCATCGATCCAGCCGCGCTCGCGCGCGATGCCGCGAATCCGGTCGAGCGCGAGGCCGCGGCCGTCGTCGGCGAGCACGAACCACAGTTCGCCGCCGCCCACGCCGACCGCGATGTCGATCGTGCCGGACGCCGGCTTGCCGGCCGCGCGCCGCGCGTCGGACGATTCGATCCCGTGGTCGATCGCATTGCGCAGCAGGTGCATGAACACGTTCTTCAGCGTCGCGACGATCTCGCTGCGCACGCGCTGGCCGTGGCTGTCGATATGCACGACGGGCGCCGGCTTGCCGAGCTCGGCCGCGAGCGACGGCAGCGATTCGATCACGCCGCCGAGCGCGTCGCCGATCCCTTGCGTGCCGAGCTGGCTCAACATGCGGCGCACCGCATCGCGCGCCGCGTGCCAGTCGGACGCGTTCGCCGGATCCGCGCCGTCGAGCACGCGCAGGCTCTCGCTGATGTGCGCGCGCTCGACCATCAGGAAATCGGCGCCATTCGGTGCCGGCTCGCCGCTGCGGCCGAGCGTGACCGCGTTGATCGTCGCGTAGTGGTCGACGGCCTCGCGCACGCGCGCCAGGTCGTCCATCAGCGCGTCGCGGTTCCACTCGGGGCCGCCGTCCGCGCGGCGCAGCGATTCGTACGCCTGCTCCGCTTCGTGGACGATGTTCGTCAGGTGCTGCAGGCTGTACGTGCGTGCATTGCCCTTGATCGTGTGCATGTTGCGGAACAGCGCCGCGACGATCGAGTGATCGACGCGCTCGTGCTGGCGGATCATCCGTTCGTTCTCGCTGAGGAAGCCCTTCGCGCTGTGCACGAAGTCGTGGAACTTGTCCTGGCTGATCGACAGAATCTCGCCGATCATCTCGAGGCGCCGCTGCTGTTCGCCGGCCTGCGCGGTCAGCTCGCGGATCTCGGTCACGTCGCGCACGCACAACATCAGGCGCACCACGGTGTCGGTCTCGTCGGTGATCGCCGACCAGCTCAGGTCGAGCCACTTCTCTCGGCCGTCCGGCATCCGCTTCGCGACTTCGTTGACGAGCAGATGCTCGTTGAACTCGAAGTTCATGCTGTCCTCGCCGAGGCACGCATGCACGGCCGCGTCGACCTGCGAGCGCGCGTCGGCGCCGATCGCCGAATCGTCGAACACGAGCGCCATCAGGTCGCGCCCGGCGATGTCGTTCGTCTCGAAGATGGTTTCGAGGTACGCCGAATACTCCGCATGCACGACGCCGCCTTCGACGACGGTCAGGATGCCCTGCTGCATGTTTTGCAGCATCGCCTGGATGTCGGCTGTCTTCTGCTTCAGTTGCGCGGCGTTCTCCTGGATCTTCTCGATCATCCCGTTGAACGCGACGATCGAATGGCCGATTTCGTCCATCCGGCCCACCGGCACGCGGCGCGTGAAATCCTGGCTCGTCGCGATCTCGCTCATCGCCGTCTGCATCCCGATCAGCGGGCGCGTGATCTGGCGATACAGCACGAAGCCGAGTGCGGTCAGCAGCACGATCACCGTGCCGGCGACGCCCGCGATCGCGGTCGCCGTGGTCGCGAGCATCCCGTTCAACGCGCCGATCGCGTCGTCCTTCTGGCGGTTCTTCTCGACGCGCAGCGTGTCGACGATGCTTTCGAGTTCGTCGCGATACTGCGCGACGTTCGCGAACAGGTACGCCTGCGCCATCTCGACCTTGCCGTCCGTCTTCATCTTCACGGTGTCGTCGATCGCCGCGAAATAGTTCGCGGCGCTGTCCTTCGCCTGCGCGACGAGCCCTTCCTGCGCGCGGCCGACCGCCGATTTCGCCTGCCCGTCGAGCGCGGCGCGCAGTGCAGCCTGCTTCGCCTTCAGCTCGTCGCGCGCCTGCGCGGCGGTGTTCGCGTCGGGCGCGTAGACGAGCGTCATCGTCGCGATCTGGATGTTCTTCACGTCGGCGACGAGATCCGCCGACGCAAGCGCGCTCGGCACGATTCCCTGGGTGACCTGACGCACCTCGGACGCGCTCTTGCGCGTCTGGTACACGGCGTAGACGCCGATCGCGGACAGCGCGAAGAACGTCAGGACGACTAGCAGCGTAATGCGATGACGGATGGTCATGAGTACAGCTCCCCGCGGCGATCCGGGTTCGATCGCCCATTTGTCTATTGAAAGAATGAGCGCCGCATTATCGGGGATGGTGTATGACTGTCCGATGACCGAAAACCAATCGATCATCGAGGAAATCGCAATGATTAATTGCGCACGGAAATGCCTAAAGTTTTTCGCGGATTTGCCGTTAACTTTCCGCCGCCATGCCCCGTATGGCTGCGGCGCTCGACGAATTGCCGGAATAGCGGAAATTCATTGTTTTATTCATGCGCGCAACATCCGTCTTATTGAATTCCGGCAAAACGTTTGCGCATTATCGACGGGCGGTTTGTTTTGGTATTTTTTATAATCGTCTCAGTATTCCCCCGGCTGGTTCGTTAGTGTCGACTCTGCATGATCGACCGTTCAGCCTTCGTCCGGCTCGGCGAGCCAGTCTTCGAACTGCAGCCGCGGAACGCGCTCGTATTCGCGGACGTTGTGCGTGACGAGCACCAGGTGCCGGGCACGCGCCTGCCCTGCGATCAATGAGCCGTAGGGGCCGATCGGCGTGCCGGCCGCGATCAGATGCGTGGCCGCGTGACGTCGTGACCGGCTCTCGAAACGACCCGTGCCCCGATTCATTCCCAACAGGAAACAATCAATCCCGTCCCGGCGATTCCCCTGCCGATCCGCTCGCTCTAGACTGTCGCATCGATCCTCTTCCGGACCCACGCAATGACCGACGTCCTGCCGCTGACCACCGAACCCGAATCCGGCCTTCAATACCGGCTGCGTCCGGCCACCGGCCGCGCCGCCGCCCGCCTGTTGCTGCTGCATGGCGTCGGCGGTAACGAAACCAACCTGCTGAACGTGGCCGATACGATCGATCCGCGCATCGAAATCGCGTTCCTGCGCGGCCCGCTCACGTTCGGGCCCAATCAGCATGCATGGTTTCCGGTGCGTTTCGGCCCGAACGGCCCTCAAATCGATGCGGCGCGTGCGGACGAGAGCCGCATGCAACTGATCACGCTGCTGCATGCGTTCCGCGCGCGAGATGGCGCGGCCCCCGCGTTGCCGACCGTGATCGCCGGCTTCAGCCAGGGCGGCATCATGAGCGCGAGCGTCGGCCTCACGTCGCCGGGCGACGTGAGCGCGTTCGCCGTGTTGTGCGGGCGCGTCCTGCCGGAAATCGATCCGCTGATCGCGCCGCGCGATGCATTGAGCACGCTGCACGCGCTGGTGATGCACGGCCGCTTCGACGACAAGCTGCCCATCGCGTGGGCCGACACGGCCGACGCGAAGCTGACGGCGCTCGGCGTCGCGCACGACACGCGGCTGTATGCGGCCGGCCACGAGCTGACCGCGGAGATGGCCGGCGATTTCGGCCGATGGGTCGGCGAGCGCGCCGGGCTGAACTGAATGTGAGTTGAACCGGAACCGAACGCACCGGGGGCGTCGGCCCGCGAACGGACCGACGCCCCGGTGCATGACGTCAAGCGTTCATCACGCGTTCTGCGCGGGATCCGCAACGGCGCGCACGGATGCCGGCATCGCCGCCGCCCGTTCGCGCTCGGCACCACGTTTCGCCAGCTTCCAGCCGATCACCAGCGCGAGCACGACGACCGGAATCATCGCGATGGTCCACGTGCCGCCGGGGTAGTCGAACGCCATCAGCACCAGCACGCCGACGAGGAACGCGAGCGTGAGCCACGACGTGAACGGCGCGCCGGGCATCCGGAACGACACGGCCTTCATCTCGCCACGATCGACCGCGCGGCGGAACAGGATCTGGCACATCACGATGAAGCCCCACGTCGTGATGATCCCGAGCGACGCCATGTTCAGCACGATCTCGAACGCCTGCGCCGGCACGATGTAGTTCAGCGGCACGCCGATCGCGTTGATCGCGACCGTGATCAGGATCCCGCCGTACGGCACGCCGCGCGCGTTCATCCGCGACACGAAGCGCGGCGCCGAGCCGCCCATCGCAAGCGAGCGCAGCACGCGGCCGGTCGAATAGAGACCGGAATTCAGGCTCGACAGCGCGGCGGTCAGCACCACGACGTTCATCACGGTCCCGACGTACGGCACGCCGAGCTTGCTGAAGAACGTGACGAACGGGCTTTCATGCGAGCTGTACGCGGTCCACGGCAGCAACAGCGTCAACAGCACGACCGAGCCGACGTAGAACAGCGCGATGCGCCACATCACGCTGTTGATCGCCTTCGGCAGCACCTTGCGCGCGTCGGCCGTCTCGCCCGCCGCGACGCCGACGAGTTCGATGCTCGCATACGCGAACACGACGCCCTGCACGATCAGCACGGCCGGCAGAATCCCGTGCGGGAAGATCCCGCCGTGATCCGCGACGAGATGCAGCCCCGTCATCTGCCCCGCCACCGGATGGCCGCTCGCGAGAAACACCGCGCCGACCGCGAGAAACACCGCGAGCGTGCCGACCTTGACGAGCGAAAACCAGAACTCCATCTCGCCGAACACCTTCACGCCGATCATGTTCATCACCGACACGATCCCGAGCGCGCCGAGCGCGAACACCCATTGCGGCACGTCGGTGAACACGGCCCAGTACTTCATGTAGATCGCGACCGCGGTGATGTCGACGATGCCGGTCGTCGCCCAGTTCAGGTAGTACATCCAGCCCGCGACGAACGACGCGCGTTCGCCCATGAACTCCCGTGCATACGACACGAAGCTGCCGCTGGTCGGCCGGTGCATCACGAGTTCGCCGAGCGCGCGCATGATCAGGAACGCGAACACGCCGCACACGAGATACACGAGCGCGAGCGCGGGCCCCGCGCTTTGCAGGCGGCCGCCCGCGCCGAGAAAGAGGCCGGTGCCGATCGCACCGCCCATCGCGATCATCTGCACGTGCCGCGGCTTCAACTGCTTCGCATAGCCGGCTTCGTGCGACGCGAACATCGCATCGGGATCGGCATGCGCGGCATCCGCGCCGCCGGCCGGACCGGCCGGGCGCTCGCTGGGGTGTGTCATCGTGAGTCTCCGTTGTTTGTAGATGTGTCGCGCCCCGCTCCGGAGGCGCTTTCGGTACGACCGCGAACCGGCTCGCGTCAGAACGCGCGCGGCCGGATCAGCGCTTCGGGCTGCAGCGCTTCGTCGAGTTGCGCCTCGGTCATCAGTTCGCGCGCCAGCACGACCTCGCGGATCGACTTGCCGGTCGCATGCGCTTCGGCGGCGACGGCGGTCGCGCGCTTGTAGCCGATATACGGATTCAGCGCGGTCGCGAGCGCGACCGAGCGCTCCATCGTTTCGCGCAGCCGTTCCGGATTCGCGGTGATGCCGCTCACGCATCGCTGCGCGAGCGTCGTGCACGCGGCCGTCAGGTGGCTGAAGCTGCGGAACAGCGCGCTCGCGATCACCGGTTCGAACGCGTTGAGCTGAAGCTGGCCCGCCTCGGCCGCGAAGGTGATGGTCACGTCGTTGCCGAACACCTCGAACGCGACCTGGTTCACGACTTCCGGAATCACCGGATTGACCTTGCCGGGCATGATCGACGAGCCGGCCTGCACGGGCGGCAGGTTGATTTCGCCGAAGCCTGCGCGCGGGCCGCTCGACAGCAGCCGCAGGTCGTTGCAGATCTTCGACAGCTTGACGGCGATCCGCTTGAGCACGCCCGACACCTGGACGAACGCGCCGCAATCCTGCGTCGCCTCGATCAGGTTCGGCGCGGTGCTCAGGTCGAGCCCGGTGATGCGGCGCAGCGCGGCCAGCGCCTTCTCCGCGTATTGCGGATGCGCGGTGATGCCCGTGCCGATCGCGGTCGCGCCGAGGTTGATCTCGCGAATCAGCCAGCCGGCTTCCTGCAGCCGCGCGATGTCTTCCGTCAGCATCACCGCGTAGGTCGAGAATTCCTGGCCGAGCGTCATCGGCACCGCGTCCTGCAACTGCGTGCGGCCGAGCTTCAGCAAGCCGGCGAACGCGTCGGCCCGCTCCGCGAATGCATCGCGCAGCCGCGCCATCGCCTCCAGCAGATGTTCGACCGCGAAGCACGTCGCGATCCGGATCGCGGTCGGATAGACGTCGTTGGTGCTCTGCGCGAGATTGACGTGCTCGTTCGGGTGCAGGTATTCGTACTGCCCGCGCGCGTGGCCCATGATTTCGAGCGCGCGGTTGCAGATCACCTCGTTCGCGTTCATGTTGGTCGACGTGCCGGCGCCGCCCTGGATGACGTCCACGACGAACTGGTCGTGCAGCCGCCCTTCGCGGATCTCGACGCACGCGGCGGCGATCGCATCGCGGAACGGCCGCGGCAGCAGCCCGAGTTCGCAATTGGCGTCGGCCGCCGCTTCCTTCACGGACGCGAGCGCCATCACGAGGTACGGCAGCGACGCGATGGTGCGGCCCGAAATGTCGAAATTCTCTTTCGCGCGCAGCGTGTGGACGCCGTAATAGGCGGTATCCGGAATGCTTCGTTTCCCTAAAAGATCCGCTTCGACGCGGAAGCCGTGTTCTGCCATCGTGCCCTCCTGAAATGTCTCGTGCCGCTCGCCGGCCGCCGCTTGCCGACGCGACGGGTTCGCATTCTATGCCTTTGCAAAAACATGCTCCCTTCTGTATTATCGAAAGCGGTTTTGCGTGGGACGCAACAGCGAGAATCGAATGAAAAAAGGCGCGAGAGAAACCGGCATCGATCACCTGGGCGCGATGCGCGCGTTCGTGCGGGTGGTCGAAACGGGGAGTTTTTCGGCGGTCGCGAAGGAGATGCACGTGTCGACGTCGACGGTCGCGCGCAAGGTGACCGCGATCGAGGAAGCGCTCGGCGTCGCGCTGCTGCACCGTTCGACGCACAGCGTGACGCTCACCGAGGCCGGCCATATCTATCTGGAGCGCGCGGTCACACTGATCGCCGATCTCGACGACACGCTGCGTGTCGTCGCCGAGCTGAATGCGCAGCCGAGCGGCCCGCTGAAGCTCACCGCGCCGGTCGCGTTCGGCCGCCGCCATCTCGCGCCGCTGATCGCGCCGTTTCTCGCGCGCTACCCGACGATCCAGCTCGACGTGCGGCTCACCGACAACCACAACGACCTCGTGGCCGGCGGCTTCGATCTCGACATCCACGAAGGCGAGAACTACCTGGACAACCTGGTCGTCCACCGGCTGTCGCGCAACGACAGCATCCTGTGCGCGACGCCCGGCTACCTCGACCGCTGCGGGCGCCCGGCGACGCCGGACGACCTGAAGCATCACAACTGCCTGCGCTACGTGCACCCGGAAGGCGATCCGCGCTGGGAGCTCGTGCGCGGCGACACGCGGCACAGCGTGCTGCCGGCCGGCAATCTCGTCACCGACCATTCGGAGCTGTTGCTGGAGGCGACCTGCGCGGGGCTCGGCATCGCGGAATTCGAGATCTGGCTGGTGCGCGACCTGCTCGCGAGCGGCCAGCTCGAAGCCGTGCTGCCGCGCTACCGGCTGCAGAACCGGCTGACCGGCGAATTCATCTACATCGCGTATCTGGCGAACCGACGCAGCTCGGCGAAGCTGCGCGTGCTGAAGGATTTTCTCGCGGAACACCTCGCGCAGATCGGCGAGCTGTCGGAGCGGGAGCTGGCGAAGATTCGCGACGCACGCGCGTAGCGCGCGCCGATGCGCGAGGCCGGCCCGCGGGCCGGCTCGCGGGCCGGAGGCATCATCGGCGCGGCGACCGCGTTCAGGCCGCCTGCAATTCGAACGGGAACGTCGCGTGCCCGAACTCGACGCCCTGCGTGTTCAGCATCCGCGGCCGGTGGAACGCGGCCAGTTGCGCGCGCTGCTCGGCCGTGCCGATCTGCAGCCGCTCGAGGATTTCGCTGACGACCATATACAGCACGTCGAGATTGCCGTCCTCGATCTTCACCGAGATGCCGAGCGCGCCGTCCGCGCCGAGCTGCCGCGTGCGTTCCGACGCGCGCACGCCGATCCCGTAGCACGCATCCGCGCCGAGCTTGCCGACCACCTGCCCGCCGAACGCGTTCATCAGCACCGTGCAATAGCGCCCTTCGCCGGCCACCAGCTCCGGATGAGCGGTCATCGCACGGTGAATGCGCGCCAGTGCGCGAATGCGGTCCGTGAGCGCGCCGCCCGCTTCCACCGCGTCCGCGCCGTCGGCCAGCGACGCGTACAGGCGCGCCAGCCGATCCAGCGAGAACGCCGGGGTCGGCAGGTTGCAGCCGTCGATGCCCCAGTCGACCTCGTCGTCGCGCAGCCCGCATGCATCGGCCACCACCTGCTTCACGCGCACCTGCATCGGATGGTCGGGCAGATGGTAATCGGCGATCGCGGCGCCGATCGCCTGCGCGCCGGCCAGCATCCCGACGTGCTTGCCCGAACAGTTGCTGCATACGCCGGTCGGCGTGTAGTCGCGCTTGATCCACGCCCGGTACACCGCGTCGGACAACGGCGGATGGCCGCCGCAGCGCAGATCCGATTCGTGCGCGGCGACCTTCGCGAGCATCGCGCGCGTGCGTTCGATGTGACGATCCTCGCTGCTGTGCGACGCGCACATCAGCGCGATGTCCGCGTCGTCGAAGCCGAAGCGCTCCGGCGCGCCGGTCTCGATCACCGACAGCGCCTGGGCCGGCTTGGCCGCCGACCGCGCGAGCGTCATCCGGAACGGATCGCCGAACCGGGCCAGCAGCCGGCCGCGTGCATCGACGACCGCCACATGGGCGATGTGCGTGTTCTCGATCGCATTCCCGCGGTACGTGACGACCGCTGCGCGTGGGGTGTCCATCCTGTTCTGTCTCCTTGCTCGCGGGCCTGATGCCGGGGCCCGTCCAACCGGTACGGCAGTGTAGCGAGTCGCCGCCGCCGCGCGTCGGCCCTCGTCATGGAAAGCGGTGTTGCATGCGACGCAAAGGCGGTCGCCTTCCACGAAAGATTGACTGAATTAGTACAAAAACCCTTCCATCGGTTACCTATTTACCGCTCGGCGGCACACTGCAGTGGGAACCGCCCGCAAGCTCGCGCCCGTGTCGTAGCGGGGGGCGGATTGAGGTAGTACGGGCGTCGCGTCAGGCGTCTCGGAGACGCGAGCAGCCTTAGACGCTATCGATACTCGTCGATCTCGATCACTGCCCCGACTGATTCAATCAGCTGGCGGGTAGTGTCCGACACGTAGGGCACACGATCACCTTTCTCGTTGTCCCAGTAGCAGAAGAACCGCATATGCGCCCCTGCTTGTTCGATACGCTCGACGAGACCGTCACGCGGCAACGAGAGTCGTTCGATCAGGTAGCGCAGGTGCGGCTCCAACCGATCGCTTTGAACGGCAGCCCTGCTTTCCAGCGCCCACAGATTGAGCTTTCCGGGCCGGGAACTCAGCCGCCCGGACGGCAGCAGATAGGGCTTTCCTTTCGTGATCGTTCGACTCGGGAAGATGCCGAAGAAAGCGGTCCACGTGTCCGGGTGCGCGCCGTCCGATGAAATGATGAACGTCGCGTGCGCAAGAGCGCTATCGGTGGGCGTCGCCCTACTCGGTAGGAGTTTGTCGCTCACTAACGTGTCGGTTTCGCGCGCTACGCGTCCAGCGCGAGCAGCGCGAACGTCGCGAGCCAGTGCTCGCCCATGTAGTCGCCCGCCACGTGCGCGAGCGCGCTCGCGAGATGCCGGTCGGCCGCATCGAGCAGCTTCGCGCGCCGCGCATCGCCTTCCGGCAGCGCGCCGGCCAGCGAACGCTGGCACCACGCACGGCTCAGGTTCAGCCCGTCGAGGTGCGCGATCTTGCCGTCGCTGCGGTCGCTGACCGTCGCCGGCTCGAACAGCGTCGCCGGCTCGCCGCGCGCGAGGTCGGGCAAAAAGCGCGCGAACCAGCCGTCGAATTCGGCGGCCGGCAGCACGCGCCGCATCAGTTCGGCTTCCATCAGCGCGGGCGACAGGAATTCGTCGCCCGACGGCTCCCACGCCTGGCATGCGACGTCGTTCAGGTGCCAGCGCTTCGCGGTATCGACGATCAGCGCCGCGAGCCCGTCGCGCTGCGTATCGCGCGCGAAATCGAGCGTGAGCGCCAGCGCGAACGCGGTGTTGAAGTGCGTGCCGACGCGCAGCGGATAGGTCGCCTTCGGCAGGAAAGTCTCGAAGCGCGACACGAACAGGTCGGCCAGCGGCGCCATCGTCTTCGCCCAGCGCGCGGCCTGCGGCAGCACGCCCTTCAGCGCGAGCCGCTCGAGCTGCGCGACGAGCGCGAGCAGCCATGCCCAGCCGTACGGCCGCTCGAAGCCGCTGTTGTGCGGCAGCGCGAGATACGCGCGTTCGCCGGCAACGTTGGCGTCGGTAAAGTGCGCGTCGACGATCGCGACGATGCGCTCGGCCTCCGGCAATGCCGGGTAGCGTTCGAGCACGCGCAGCACGAGCCAGTAACCGTGCACGCACGAGTGCCAGTCGTAGCTGCCGTAGAAGATCGGGTGCAGCGCGCGCGGCCCCTGCACGTCGTGCGGACCTTCGAGCGCATGCGTGAGCTTGTTCGGATATTCGCGGGTCAGGTGTGCGAGCGCGAGCGACGCGAATTTCGACGCGAGTTCGGGGGTCAGTCGGTCGGTCATGAGGATCTCGTCCATCGAATCAGAAGCGGAATACGAACGCGTACATCAGCAGCGTGTTCACGGCCAGCAGCAGCACGGCCGTCGGCCACTGCGCCTTGATCACGCCGTTCTTGTCCTTCAGTTCGAGCAGCGCCGCGGGCACGATGTTGAAGTTCGCGGCCATCGGCGTCATCAGCGTACCGCAGAAGCCGCTCAGCATCCCGATCGCGCCCATGATCGCCGGATTGCCGTGGAACTGGTGGACGATCAGCGGCAGGCCGATGCCGGCCGTCATCACCGGGAACGCGGCGAAGCCGTTGCCCATGATCATCGTGAACAGCGCCATGCCCACCGTGTAGGCCGCGACCACCGCGAACGGCGAATCGATCGGCACCCACTCCTTCACGAGCCCCGACACCACGCCGCCGACGCCCGCGACCGCGAACAGCGCGCCGAGCGCCGCGAGCATCTGCGGCAGGATCGCGGCCCAGCCGACCGCGTCCATCGTGTGGCGCGCTTCCTTCAGCGCATGCACAGGCGAATCGCGCAGCATCGCGAGCGCGACGACGAACGCGACGATCGTACCGAGCACGAGCGAGATCAGCGTCACGCTCTTCGGCTCGACGAACGGCACGAGCTTCAGCGCGAACGTGCCGATCAGCGTGACGACCGGAATCAGCAGCGCGGGCAGGAACAGCCGGTTGCCGAAGCGCTGCGCGAGCGTCTCGCGCCGCACGGCCGCCGCAACGCCTGCCTCGTCCGACTGGCCGCGGCCGAGCTTGCCGGAGCCGGCGATCAGCGCGAGCGCGATCGCCAGGCAGCCCATCACGACATGCGGCAGCAGCGCGCCGAACAGGAACGTGATCGCGTAGATGGCCCAGAACGCGAAATTGACGACGCGCCGCGGGTTCGTGCGGTCCGTCAGGTTGAAGTACGCGAACGCGGCGAACATCAGCCCCGCGAGTGTGTACAGCGATTCGAGGCCGATCATCGCGCGCCCTCCTGCTTCACCAGGCCGAAGCCGCGCGCGAGCCGGCGGTCGAGCAGCGCGAGGCGCGTGCAGTGGATCAGCAGCGCGGCGATCGCGGTCGGGATCGCCCACACCGACAGGTGCAGCGGCTCGATGGCGATGCCGTTTTGTTCGAGAAAGCCCTTGATCAGCAGGATCGACTGGATCGCGATGAAGATGTCCTCGCCGAAGAACACGGCGACGTTGTCGGCGCCCGACGCATGCGCGCGGATCTGCTGGCGCACCGCCTCGGGCAGCTCGCCGTGCCGGCCGACCGCGGCGGCCTCGGCCATCGGCGCGATCAGCGGCCGCACCATCTGCGCGTGGCCGCCGAGCGACGTGAGGCCGAGTGCGGCCGTCGCCTGGCGCAGCACGAAGTACAGCATCAGCACGCGGCCCGTGGTGGCCGCCTGGACCCGCGAGATCATCCGCTTCGCCTGCTCCTTGAGCCCGTTGCGCTCGAGCAGCGCGATCACCGGCAGCGTGAGCCAGATCAGCCCCATGTAGCGGTTCTCGGCGAACGCCTTGCCGAACGCGCTGACGATGTCGACGAAATTCAGCCCGCCCGCCAGCCCCGTCGCGAGCCCCGCGATCGTGACCACCAGCAGCGCATTGAAGCGCAGCGCGAAGCCGATCACGACGATCGGCACGCCAATCAGCACCAGCATTTCCGCTCCTTGTGTCTGGACGCGCGGCACGGCGTCCGCGCGCGGCCGGCCCGGTTTGCATCGGGCTCGGACGGCGAAATCTAACACGAGACTTTATCGATAAAAAGTCGATAATTCGCCGGTTCGGGTAAACGTTGAAGCCGACGGACACCGTGCCCGCGCCGTGTGTCGGCCACATTTCATCGGACGAATCGGGCGGGCCGGCCCGCACGCGTGGCGCGGGCCCGGGACGCCGACTACACTGAAAAGCATCGGCAACGTACGGGAGAGCCGCCATGATTGACGTATTCCAGACCATCGGCAGCCGCGCGTTCTCCGCCCATCTGGCGAAGGACGGGATGGTGACGCTGATGGAGCAACGCCATGAAGTCGACCGCGTGACGCTCGCGACCGCCTATGCCGCGCTCGTCGAGGAAGCCGAGCAGGAAAGCGACCTGCTCGACGCGACGGTCGAAGGGATGATGCGCGCGCTGATCCAGGGCTACGCGCGCAGCCACTGACGGCGCGGCGGCGGGGCCGCTGCGCGGCCCGATGCCGCGGTACGGGCCGCTATGCAGCCGGCGTGCCCGCGCCCACGCCGAACCACCGGCCGTCGCGCAGTTGTCGGTAATCGGCCTGCGTGAAGATCCTCAGCAAATTCGCCACCGCGCCGTTGCTGGCACGATCGCGTTCCGTCATGAAGGCTTCGACCGCGTCGCGGCCGGCGAACAGGATCGTGCTGAAATACCGCTCGCGCTCCGCGTCGCAGAGGTTCGTCTCGCTCAACTGGTACGGATGGTGAAGCGCCGCGAACAGGAAGTAATAGCGTTCGGCGTCGTCGCGCAGCACGCGCACCGCATCGGGTTCGACCGGAAAATCGCGGTAGAACGACGCGTGTCCGCTCTCGATGTGGATCCGGTACAGCAAACGGCCGTCCTGCTCGATCACGATCGGCGCATGCGGGTCGCGGCTGACGAGGACGGTATCGGGCACGGTCATCCGGTGCTCTCCTTTCTTTTTGTCGATGCCGGCACGGTAACATGCGGACTTTTGCGGCGTGTCCGGACGGGATCGACTGGCCCGCTTGCAGGCAATGCGGCATCGCCATAGAGGAAACGCACTGAAACGGCACCATGCGCAAATTTTTCGATTGCCGCCGCCCGCGCCGCATGACAGCATTCGGGCGTCGTCAACCCAAAAGAATGCCGCGCCGTCCGGCCGCCGATGCCGCCCGGACGCGCCGAACCGGCTGCACCTTCCATGAACCCGGCCCACCTCCAACAACACTACGAACCGACCGGAGAATTCCGCTTGTGAACATCGGCATCGTCAACGACCTCCCGCTTGCCGTCGAGGCGATGCGCCGCGCGATCGCGCGACGGCCCGAGCACCGCGTGCTGTGGGTCGCGACCGACGGCGCGCAGGCCGTCGAACTGTGCGCCGCGCAGCCGCCCGACATCGTGCTGATGGATCTGATCATGCCGAAATTCGACGGGATCGAAGCGACGCGGCGGATCATGCGCTCCGAACGACCGTGCGCGATCCTGATCGTGACGAGCTGCATCGGCGCGAACGCGTGGCGCGTGTTCGAGGCGATGGGCGCCGGTGCGCTCGACGCGGTCGATACGCCGCGGCTCGGCGACGGCGCGGCCGGCGACACGACGAAACTGCTGCTCGCGAAGATCGACCAGATCGGCCGTCTGCTCGACGCGCCGGGCGGCACGCGCGTCACGGGCGCGGCCGCGCGCGGCGGCGCCGGCCCGCTGGTCGCGATCGGCGCATCGGCCGGCGGCCCCGGCGCGCTCGCGTCGATCCTCGGCAGCCTGCCGGCCGATTTCAATGCGCCGATCGTGATCGTGCAGCACGTCGATCGCGCGTTCGCCGAAGGCATGGCGCAATGGCTCGACGGTCAGACCCGGCTCGCCGTGCGCGTCGCGCACGAAGGCGACCGCCCGCAGCCGGGCGTCGCGCTGCTCGCCGCGACCGACGATCACCTGCGCATCACGCGCGCCGGCACGCTCGAATACACGCGGGAACCCGCCGCCACGCCGTATCGTCCGTCGGTCGACGTATTCTTCAACAGCCTGACCGAGCACTGGCCCGGCCGCGTGATCGGCGTACTGCTCACCGGGATGGGGCGCGACGGCGCGATCGGCCTGAAGGCGCTGCGAATGAAGGGCTACCATACGATCGCGCAGGACGAGGCAACCAGCGCCGTGTACGGGATGCCGAAGGCAGCCGCGACGCTCGGCGCGGCGCGCGCGATCCTGCCGCTCGGGCGCATCGCGGGCGAGCTGGCGGCGCTCGCGCGGATCTGAGCCCGACGATGACCGCGCGCAACGCCCATGCCTGCCCTTGCAACAACCGCAACAACCCGCATCGACCATGACGATTGACCTGACTCGCCCGCCGGGCGGCCCGACCGGGTCGCCCGCCGACGCGCCGGCGATGGTGCTGCTGGTCGACGACCAGACGATCGTCGCGGAAGCCGTGCGCCGCGCGCTCGTCGACGAGGACGGCATCGACTTCCACTACTGCCCGCGCTCGGACGACGCGATGGCCGCCGCGATCGAGACGCGCCCGACCGTGATCCTGCAGGATCTCGTGATGCCCGGCACCGACGGGCTGAGCCTCGTGCGCGCGTACCGCGCGAATCCGGCGACGCGCGACGTGCCGATCATCGTGTTGTCGACGCAGGAAGAACCGGTGATCAAGAGCGCCGCGTTCGCGTGCGGCGCGAACGACTATCTGGTCAAGCTGCCCGATCGCATCGAGCTCGTCGCGCGCATCCGCTACCACTCGCGCTCATATATGAACCTGCTGCAGCGCGACGAAGCCTATCGCGCGCTGCGGCAATCGCAACAGCAACTGCTCGAGGCCAATCTCGAGCTGCGGCGCCTCACGCACTCCGACGGCCTGACCGGCTTGTCGAACCGGCGCTATCTCGACGAATACCTGGCCGCCGAGTGGCGGCGCGGCACGCGCGAGCGCAGCGAGCTGTCGCTGCTGATGATCGACGTCGACAACTTCAAGCTGTACAACGACACGTACGGGCACGTGTCCGGCGACAGCGTGCTCAAGCAGATCGCGTCGACGATCGAGCGCTGCCTCGGGCAGTCGGGCGATCTCGCCGCCCGCTTCGGCGGCGAGGAATTCGCGGTCGTGATGCCGGCCACGTCGCCGGGCGCCGCGCGGCTGCTCGGCGAGAAGATCCGGCTCGCGGTCGAGGCGTTGCGCGTGCGGCACGCGCATGCGTCGACGGGCAACCAGATCGTGACGATCAGCATCGGCGGCGCGAGCATCGTGCCCGCACCCGGCCTGCCGACGACCGTGCTGATCGAGGCGGCCGACCGCGCGCTCTATCGCGCGAAGCACGAAGGCAAGAACCGGGTCGAGATCGATCCGTCGCCGACGCCGCCGGGCGCCGGCGGGTTCGGCGCGCGCTAGCGCACTCACGCGCCAGGTCCGGCGAGCGCGCCGCGCTCACGCGGCGCCGAGCCGGCGCGCGTAGTCGTGCGCATCCAGCGGGCGGCTGAACAGATAGCCCTGCTGCATGTCGCAGCCGATCTGCTGCAGGAACCACGACTGCGCCTGCGTCTCGACGCCTTCGGCCGTGACCTTCATGCCGAGCGAATGCGCCATCGCGACGACCGCCTGCGTGATCGCGACCGAGTCGTGATGATCGGGCACGCCCGACACGAACGAACGGTCGACCTTCAGGTTGTGCAGCGGAAAGCGCTTCAGGTACGCGAGCGACGAATAGCCGGTGCCGAAATCGTCGACCGAGATCCGCACGTTCATGTCCGTGAGCGCTTCGAGCATCGGCAGCACGGTGTCCGTGTCGTTCATCAGCACGCCTTCGGTGATCTCGAGTTCGAGCGCGGACGGGTCGAGCCGCGTTTGCGCGAGACAGCGGGCGACCGATTCGACGAGCCCTTCGTGAAACTGCCGCGGCGACAGGTTGACGGCCAGCATCAGGTCCGGCGCGATCGTGCGGCGCCACTCGGCCGCCTGCCGGCACGCGGTTTCGAGCACCCATTGGCCGATCGCGACGATCAGCCCCGTGTCTTCCGCGACCGGAATGAATTCCGCCGGCGACATCGGTCCGAGCTCGGGGCTCGTCCAGCGCAGCAGCGCTTCGGCGCCGACCGTGCGGCCGGTGCGCGCGTCGACCACGGGCTGATACGCGAGCCGCAGCATGTCCGACGCCAGCGCGCGCCGCAGCGACTGTTCGATCGCGAAGCGGCGCTGCAGCCGCAGGTTGAGCTGCGCGGTGAAGAACGTGAAATGGTTGCGGCCGTGCTGCTTCGCGTCGTACATCGCCGAATCGGCGTTGCGCATCAGCGTCACGGCGTCGTCGCCGTCGCGCGGCGCGACGCTGATGCCGATCGATACGCCGAGCCAGTATTCGTTGTTCGCGATCGCGAACGGCTTCGCGATCGCGTCGATGACCTCGCGCGCGAGCCCCGCGAGACGCTCGGGATCGTCGCAGTCGTCGACGAGGATCACGAACTCGTCGCCGCCGACGCGCGTGAGCGCGTAGCGGCCGTCCGCGCAGCCCGCGAGCCGCGCCGCGACGCTGCGCAGCAGCGCGTCGCCCGCGTCGTGGCCGGCCGTGTCGTTGACCTTCTTGAAGCCGACCAGATCGATGAACAGGATCGCGACGCGCGCAGACCCGGCCGCCGCATCGCGTACGCCGAACAGCTCGCGCATGCGGTCGCCGAGCCAGCGGCGATTGTAGAGGCCCGTCAGCGCGTCGCGGGTCGCCATGTAGCGCAACTGCTGCTGCGCTTCGCGCACGGGGCCGATGTCGTTGAACGACACGAGCACCGAGTCGGCCTGCGTCTCGCCCGGCCGCACGATCGGCACCGCGTTGCCGCGCACCCAGATGATGTCGCCGTCCGCGAGACCGAAGCCGACCGTGTAGTCGAGCATCGGCGTGGCCGTCTCGAGCGCGCGCCGGCTCGGCCAGTCGTGCGGGTCGATCGGCGTGCCGTCCTCGTACAGCTTGCGCAGGATCACCGTGGACAGCCGACGGCCGACGAGTTCGCCCTTCGCGCGGATCATCCGGTTCGCGCTCGGATTGCTCGCGATCACGACGCCCTCGCGCGACACGACGAGGATGCCCTCGCTCAGGCTGTTGACGACGAGCCGGTGATGTTCCTCGCTGCGCGCGAGCTGCCGTGCGATCCGGTCCTGGTGCACCGCGAGGCCGACGCTGTTGCCGATATCGCGCAACAGCCCCGTTTCCTCGTCGCTCGGGCGGCACGGCCGGTGATGATAGACGGCGAACGCGCCGAGCACGACGCCCGCGTCGTCGAGGAACGGCACCGACCAGCACGCGCGCAAGCCGAGCGGCAACGCGATGGCGCGATAGTCGGCCCACAGCGGATCGGTTTCGATGTCCTCCACGGTGACCATCCGGCGCTCGTACATCGCGGTGCCGCACGAGCCGGCCGCGGGGCCGATCGTCGCGCCGTCGATCGCCGCGCTGTACTGCGCGGGCAGCGACGGCGCCGCGCCGACGCGCACGTGCACGCCGTCCGTATCGAGCAGCAGGATCGTGCACGACGCGCCGTCGCCGAGCAAAGCCTCGGCACGCCGGCAAACTTCGACCAACAGTTCCGGCAGCGGCGTGTTGCGTGTGATCAGCCTCAGCACGCTCTGCTCGGATGCGAGCACTTCCGCGGCGAGCCCGAGGCTGTAGCGAGAACTTTGCGGTTCGGTATTCAAGTGAATCCTGCCGTCTGTCCGACCGGGTCTGGTGCGCCCGGTTCGTTATCGATATTTCGTGCCCTGTTCCGCTCCGGGTTTACGCCGATCCCCGGTGCGCCCCGTTTGCGCGCCGAGCGAGGGCGCGCCGAAATGTATTTAACACCAATCCGTGACGATCGGCGTGCCTGCTTCCATCAGGGGATACGCTCGGTTGCCGCGCGGCGGGCGGCGGCGGCCGGTGCGATGCAAGGTTGCTGCGCCGCACGACGGCGCGGGCGCGCCGCCCGTCAATCCTTCCGGATGTGCTGACCGGCCGGGCGCGCGCGACGGCAGGCGCTGTCAGGCCGGCACCGCGCGCTTGTCCTGCTTCCGGCTCCGGCGGGGGCCCGCATCGCGGCCTCCCCCACCGCGTTTCCGTATCCGTGATTCAATGTCGATCGAACCGGCGCCGCGCCATCCGGCGGCACGGCGATGTGGACCCTCATCGAACGACCTTCACTGGATCACCATGACGAACCCTGCCGAAATCAAGGCGCTCGTTTTCGATGTCTTCGGAACGATCGTCGACTGGAGAAGCGGTGTCGCACGCGGCGCGGCCGCATTCCTGGACCGCCACGCGCCGACGCTCGACCCGTTCGCGTTCGCCGATGCGTGGCGCGACGAATATTCGCCGTCGATGGAAGAAATCCGCAGCGGACGCCGCCGTTACGTGCGGCTCGACGTGCTGCATCGCGAGAACCTCGTCCGTACGCTCGACCGTTTCGGGATCGTCGACGTGCCCGATGCCGACATCGACGCACTCAATCTCGCGTGGCACCGGCTCGATCCGTGGCCCGACGCCGTCGCCGGGCTGCACCGGCTGAAGCGCCGTTACATCATCGCGCCGCTGTCGAACGGCAACATCCGGCTGATGGTCGACGTCGCGAAGCACGGCGGGCTGCCGTGGGACGCGATTCTCGGCGCCGAGGTGGCCCGCGCGTACAAGCCGTCGCCGGCCGTCTATACCGAAGCGGTCGAGATTCTCGGCCTCGCGCCGGCCGAGCTGTGCCTGGTGGCCGCGCACAACGGCGATCTTGCGGCCGCGCGCCGGCTCGGGCTGTCGACCGCGTTCGTGCTGCGGCCGACCGAGCACGGGCCCGGCCAGACGACCGACCTGCAAGCCGACGATGCGTGGGATTTCGACGTCAGGGACCTGAACGAACTCGCGGATCGGCTGGGTTGCCCGGGCTGAGTGTACCGGGCGGCGCGGCCCGCCCCCGCGCCGCGATCGCGAGGCGGCGCACCTCCGCTACTTCACCACCGCCCGCCATGCGGTTCGCGCGTAGACAAGCAGCAACGGCAGCAGCGCCAGCGCGAACAGCAGGCACAGCGCGAGCACCCACACCGGCCATTGCTGCGGATTCCCGTGCGCCCAGTAACGGTACGGCACGCTCAGGAAGGCAAGTTCCATCAACAGCGCGCCAAGCGGCACGAGTCCGTTCAGCACCGCCGCCACGCCGAAGCGCGCCGCGCCGTCGATCTTCTTCCCGGCCCCGTACGCCGCGATCAGGTACACGAAATACCCGACGATCGCGACCATCACCGTGCCGCCGGCCAGCAACCCGATACTCCGCACGCTGCGTTCGTGCCACTGATGCGCCCCTTGCGGCAACACGACATCGATCTTCTCGCCGATTTCGGGCACGGCGCCCGAGCGAATGTTGCCGGGTAGCGTGATACGTTCGCCATCCGGCATCACGGCTTCCAGGATCGACGTGTACTTGATGCACCGGTACGACGAGGTTCGCCCCGAACTGTCGCGGCGCTCGCAGGTATCCCACTCGGACTGGTAGGACACGACGGTCGCTTCGTATTTCGGCGATACCGCCAGTGCGTAAAGCTCGTCGCCGATCCAGTACGCGAACGGGAACAACAGCGACACGAGGCAAAAACACACGAGCCACCAGAACGCGACCGCGCCGCCGGAGCCGCGCTTGCCGCCCGTCTGTCGGCGCACCATGCGCGACGCGAGCCAGTAGGCGGTCACGCCGAATACCACCACGCACACCACGAACACCTTGCCCGCATGCGTCAAAGCCATTTGCCCTCTCCCCGCTAGCCGGTCGAATCGCCGCCGGCCGTGTTGTCATCCAGATCGATCATCGCGTCGCCGTCGCGCCCCGCCCGTCGACCGCTACGCCGGCTCGCCGACGAACCTCAGCGTGCCCGACTCCCCCGACAACAGCGCGCGGTTCGCGTCCGCCGCCGCGCGCAGGTAATCCCACAGCGCGGTCACGCGCCGCAGCTTGCGCAGATCCTCGCGGCACGTCAGCCAGAAACACCGCGTTACGACCACGTCGTTCGGCAGCACGGGCACCAGCGCCGGCTGCGTGGCCGCGATGAAGCACGGCAGGATCGCGAGGCCGCCGCCCTGTAGCGCCGCGAAAACCTGCGCGATCACGCTCGTCGTGCGCAACCCGGCCGTAGCACCCGGCACCGCGCGGTCCAGGTACAGCAGTTCGTTGCTGAACGCGAGATCGTCGACGTAGCTGATGAATGCGTGCTGCACGAGATCGTCCGTACAGGTAATCGGCGCGTGATTCGCCAGATAGTCGCGCGTCGCATAGAGCCGCAACTGGTAGTCGCACAGCTTCGTGACCACGTAAGGCCCGCGCTCGGGCCGCTCGAGCGTGATCGCGAGATCGGCCTCGCGCTTCGGCAGGTTGACGAAATGCGGCACCGGCAGCAGGTCGACCGTCACGTGCGGATGCGCGGCGCGAAACTGCGCGAGCTGCGGCGCGAGGAAAAAACAGCCGAACCCTTCGGTCGACCCGATCCGCACGTGGCCCGACAGCGCCTCCCCCGTGTTCGCGACCTGGTCGCACGCGGACTGCACGGTCGTCTCCATCGCATCCGCATACGCGACGAGCCGCTGCCCTTCGGCCGTCAGCGTGAAGCCGCCGGAGCGCGACTTGTCGAACAGCAGCGTGCCCATCGCGGCTTCGAGCGCGCGGATGCGCCGCGCGACGGTCGTGTAGTCGACGCCGAGCCGCTTCGCCGCGCCGCTCGCGCGCTGCGTGCGCGCGACTTCGAGGAAAAAGCGCAGGTCGTCCCAGTTCAGGTTGCCGGAAACCGGCTCGGTGGCGTGTCGCATCGGCGAGGAAAAAAGAGGGGGTCTCCGGGCCGGCCGTCGATATGCATAAATACACATCCAACCGGTTTCTTTATCGGTACATCATGAATCTGCGCATAACTATACTCGACCGTGACCTGCGGACCATGAGCCGCGGGCAATAAAACCGGAGACACCATGCAGACCCGATCCACCCTCGATGAGCATGCGACCATCGCGACGCCGGCGCCCGAGCGCACCGCGAAGCATTACCTGCTGGCCGGCTGGGCCAGCATGGCCGGCACCACGATCGAGTGGTACGACTTCTTCCTGTACGGCACGGCCGCCGCGCTCGTGTTCAACCGCATCTTCTTCCCGTCGCTGGACCCGGTCGTCGGCACGCTCGCCGCGTTCGGCACGTTCGCGGTCGGCTTCATCGGGCGGCCGATGGGCGGCATCGTGTTCGGCCACTTCGGCGATCGCATCGGCCGCAAGTCGATGCTGATGATCACGCTGCTGCTGATGGGCGTGCCGAGCATGATCATCGGGCTGATCCCGTCGTACGACAGCATCGGCTACTGGGCCGCCGCGCTGTTGATCGCGATGCGCTTCCTGCAGGGGATGGCGGTGGGCGGCGAATGGGGCGGCGCGGTGCTGATGGCCGTCGAGCACGCGCCGAAAGGCCGCAAGGGGCTGTTCGGCAGCCTGCCGCAGACGGGTGTCGGGCTCGGCCTGATCCTGTCGTCGGTCGCGATGGCCGCGGTGGCCGCGCTGCCGGAAGCCGACATGCTGTCGTGGGGCTGGCGCGTGCCG
Source organism: Burkholderia sp. AcTa6-5 (assembly GCF_017815075.1). Taxonomy (NCBI): domain Bacteria; kingdom Pseudomonadati; phylum Pseudomonadota; class Betaproteobacteria; order Burkholderiales; family Burkholderiaceae; genus Burkholderia; species Burkholderia sp. AcTa6-5. The sequence continues at coordinate 38,207 of NZ_JAGIQE010000041.1, forward strand.
TTCCTCGCGAGCATCGCGCTCGTCGGCCTCGGCTGGTTCATCCGCGCGAAGGTGCCGGAATCGCCCGACTTCGAGAAGGTCCGCAAGCAGGGCAAGGCCGAGAAATCGCCGGTGACGGCCGCGCTGCGCCGCCATCCGCGCGAAGTGCTGACGATCGTCGGCGCACGCGCCGCCGAGAACACCTGGTTCTACATGGTCGTCACGTTCGCGCTCGCTTACGCGACGCAGCAGCTGCATCTGCCGAAGGCCGAGATGCTGCACGCGATCACGGCCGGCGCCGCGCTGTCGCTCGTCACGATGCCGCTGTGCGGGCATCTGAGCGACCGCATCGGCCAGCGCCGGATGTTCGCGATCGGCCTCGTGCTGATGTGCGCGTTCGCCGCGCCGTTCTTCACGATGCTCGGCACGCAGCAGACGTCGTACGCATGGTGGGCGATCGTGCTCGGCCTCGGCGTCGTGTTCCCGATCCTCTATGCGCCGGAATCGCTGCTGTTCGCGCAGCAATTCCCGGCGGAAATCCGCTACAGCGGCATCTCGCTGTCGGTGCAGCTGGCCGGCGTGATCGGCGGCGGCTTCGCACCGATGATCGCGACGTCGCTGCTGAAGGCCGGCGGCGGCCAGCCGCACTACGTGATCGCGTACCTCGTCGGCTTCGGCGTGTTCGCGCTCGCGTGTACCGCGTTGATGCGTCCGGCGCGCGCCTGAGCACGCCGGCCGGCATTCGATCGAATCCAGTTCGTCCTGCCGCCCGCCGCGCCTGCACGCGCGGCGGACGCAGGCCCCCTTTGTCCTCGCCACACCGTTTCCCCGGAGAGAGTTCCATGAACGCCGCAGTTCCCCAGACCACCCTCGCCCTGCCCACCGCCAAGCTGCTGATCGACGGCGCGTTCGTCGACTCGCAAAGCGCCGAATGGGGCGACATCGTCAACCCCGCGACGCAGGAAGTCATTGGCCGCGTGCCGTACGCGACGCTCGACGAGGTCGATGCCGCGATCGCGTCCGCGCAGCGCGCGTTCCAGACCTGGAAGACGACGCCGATCGGCGCGCGGCTGCGCATCATGCTGAAGTTCCAGGATCTCGTGCGCCGCAATCTCGAACGGATCGCGCACACGCTGACGGCCGAGCAAGGCAAGACGCTGCCCGACGCGCAGGGCGACATCTTCCGCGGCCTCGAAGTGGTCGAGCACGCGTGCTCGATCGGCACGCTGCAACAAGGCGAATTCGCGGAGAACGTCGCGGGCGGCGTCGACACCTACACGCTGCGCCAGCCGATCGGCGTGTGCGCGGGCATCACGCCGTTCAACTTCCCCGGGATGATTCCGCTGTGGATGTTCCCGATGGCGATCGTCTGCGGCAACACGTTCGTGCTGAAGCCGTCGGAGCAGGACCCGCTGTCGACGATGCAGCTCGTCGAACTCGCGATCGAGGCCGGCGTGCCGCAAGGCGTGCTGAACGTCGTGCACGGCGGCAAGACGGTGGTCGACCGCCTGTGCACGCACCCGGACATCAAGGCGATCTCGTTCGTCGGTTCGACGCGCGTCGGCACGCACGTGTACAACCTCGGCAGCCAGCACGGCAAGCGCGTGCAGTCGATGATGGGCGCGAAGAACCACGCGGTCGTGCTGCCCGATGCGCACCGCGAGCAGTCGATCAACGCGCTCGTCGGCGCGGGCTTCGGCGCGGCCGGCCAGCGCTGCATGGCGACCTCCGTCGTCGTGCTGGTCGGCAGCGCGCGCGACTGGCTGCCCGATCTCGTCGAAAAGGCGAAGGCGCTGAAGGTCAACGCCGGCGCCGAAGCCGGCACCGACGTCGGCCCGGTCGTGTCGAAGGCGGCGAAGGAACGCATCCTGTCGCTGATCGACGCCGGCGTGAAGGAAGGCGCGACGCTGCTGCTCGACGGCCGCGACGTAAAGGTGCCCGGCTACGAGCACGGCAACTTCGTCGGCCCGACGATCTTCTCGGGCGTGACGACCGACATGTCGATCTACACGGAAGAAATCTTCGGGCCGGTGGTGGTCGTGATGGAAGCCGACACGCTCGACGACGCGATCGCGCTCGTCAACCGCAATCCGATGGGCAACGGCGTGGGCCTGTTCACGCAGAGCGGCGCGGCCGCGCGCAAGTTCCAGAGCGAGATCGACGTCGGGCAGGTCGGCATCAACATTCCGATTCCGGTGCCGGTGCCGTACTTCAGCTTCACCGGTTCGCGCGGCTCGAAGCTCGGCGATCTCGGCCCGTACGGCAAGCAGGTCGTGCAGTTCTACACGCAGACGAAGACGGTCACCGCGCGCTGGTTCGACGACGACGCGACGGCCGGCGGCGTGAACACGACGATCGCGTTGCGCTGATCCGACGGAGCCCGCACATGGAAATCGCCTTCATCGGACTCGGCAACATGGGCGGCCCGATGGCCGCCAACCTGCTCAAGGCCGGCCACGCGCTGACGGTATTCGACCTCGACGCGCACGCGGTCGACGCCGCGGTGCGCGCCGGCGCGACCGCGGCGGCGTCGCCGCGTGACGCCGCCGCGCGCGGCTCGTTGATCATCACGATGCTGCCGGCCGCGCAGTACGTGCGCGCCGTCTACCTCGGCGACGACGGCGTGCTGGCCGGCGCACGCGCCGGCGCGACGCTGATCGACTGCAGCACGATCGATCCCGGCACCGTGCGCGCGGTGGCCGACGCCGCCGCGCAGCGCGACTTTCCGCTCGCCGACGCGCCCGTGTCGGGCGGCACCGGCGGCGCGCAGGCCGGCACGCTGACCTTCATGGTCGGCGCGGACGCCGCGCTGTTCGAGCGCATCCGCCCCGTGCTGCTCGACATGGGCAAGAACGTCGTGCACTGCGGCGGCACCGGCACCGGGCAGATCGCGAAGATCTGCAACAACCTGCTGCTCGGCATCTCGATGATGGGCGTATCGGAAGCGATGGCGCTCGGCGCCGCGCTCGGCATCGATCCGGCCGTGCTGGCCGGCATCATCAACACGTCGACGGGCCGCTGCTGGAGTTCGGACGCGTACAACCCGTATCCGGGCGTGAGCGACACGGCGCCGGCCGCGCGCGGCTATGCGGGCGGCTTCGCGGCGAACCTGATGCTGAAGGATCTCGGGCTCGCGACCGAAGCCGCGCGCGGCGCCCATCAGCCGGTCTGGATGGGCGCGCTCGCGCAGCAGCTGTATCAGTCGATGAGCCAGCAGGGGCTCGGCACGCTCGACTTCTCCGCGTGCGTGAAGCTGTACGAGGCGCAGCCGGCCTGACCCGCCCGGCCGACGCCGGACGTGCGCCGACCCGCGATGTGCCCGTAGGGCATCGCGGGTCGGTTTGCATGCGGGGGAAGGAAAACGCGGGCGGCGCGATCATGCCGCCGATCGGTCAACCGCGCGGGTTCGACGCCGTCTCGAAGGTCGGATGGCACTCGAACGCGAGTTCCGAGCGCGCGTCGACACGGCGGCCGGCGGTCAGCGATTCCTGCTTCAGGCTCGCGCGCATCCCGCGCTGCGAGCAGTAGTTGGTGGCTTCGCTGACGGCCTTCTGATGGGCGTCGGCCCACGTCGTCGACACGCCGACCGTGCGCGTCGTCACGGTGAATACGTTCGGGTTCGACGTCGCGGTCACGTCGGAAGCAGTCGAACACGCGGCGAGCAAGCATGCAGTCGCCGCAATGGTCAACCATCGCAGGGTTCGAAAAGAGACTGGAATGGGCATGGAGGGCAAGCGCACGCCGGCCGGCGTGCATTAAGCAACATAGGCGACAGTATGCCTGCTCGATCGCCGGAGATCATGCCCCTTTCGGTGAACACATTGTTTCGAATGGTTAAACGATGGTCGAATCTGGCAAGATTTACAGCCGTCGCCGGCCATCATTTTCTTCCGACAGGTCATTTCGTCCGGCGCGACGGTCGACGCACGCCCGCCTGCCGGATTCTCGCGCACGCTCCCGCGAGCGTTCGGCACGCCGGCTGACCCCGGCGCGTGGCGCGCGGATGTGCTTTTTACAACCGCGTCGATCGCGCAGCCCGCTCCCCCCACGCCCCGCGTCGGGCACCCCGCCGTCGTTCGCCGGCTTTTTCTCCGCACAGGCACGTCGCTTGCATCATCTCCGCGCCCGCCATCCGGCGGACAGCCATCTTCCTTCCAACCGGCGCTGCGCCCCGCGCGATCCTTTGCGCGGCGGTCCCGCATCGCAAGGCAGGTTTCCTGAACGAGAGGACGACATGAAATCAATACGAACGATAGTGGCCCTGTGCTCGGTCATTTCCGTGCTCACAGCGTGCGGCGGCGGCGACGACGCCGGGACCGTACTCGGCATCTCGAAGCCGCAGGCGCGCTTCATCAACGCGGTGCCGGCCGGCCCGAACCTCGACTACTACCTGAACGCGAAGGTCGACCAGTCGGGCGTCGCATACAAGGGCGTGACGCGCTATCACGACATCGACTCGGGCACGCAGACCGCGAGCTACGACGTGTCGGGCACGACCGCGACCGTCGCATCCCAATCGTTCAGCGCCGTGAACGGGCACCACTACACGACGATCGCGTTGCCGAGCACGACGTCGCTGATCTCCGTCATCGACGATCCATACGCGAAGGGCCTGCTGTCGGACAAGGCGCGCGTGCGCGGCTTCAACGCATCGCCGAACGCGCAGAACGTGGACGTGTACGTCGTGCCGCCCGGCACCGACATCACGACGCAGAGCCCGACGCTGGCAGGCGCGGCCTACCAGAATGCCGTGCCGGCCTCGACGCAGGATTCGGTCTACCTGAACGGCGGCACCTACCAGGTGATCGTCACGACGGCCGGCAGCAAGTCGCCGATCCTCAAGACCGCGCCGGTCAGCATCGCCAACAACGCGGACTGGCTGCTCCTGACGATTCCGTCCGGCGGCATCGGCGACGTGACGCCTAACGACATTCACGTGCTCGTCGCGCAGGGCAACGACGCCGATACGTCCGCGCAGGAACTGGGGCCGCAATAACGCAGCCACTCACGCGGCAACGGGCCGAAAACGACACACGGCGGCCGGTGCGATTGCATCGGCCGCCGTGTGTCGCATACCGGTATCGAGCGTCGATATCGCTGCCCGCTATCGGTCGTCGGTCCGTTCGAGGCAGATCACGTGCTCGGCGCGCGTCCCGTCGCCGTGCTCGACATCGACGTCGCCGACATGGCGCACGCGCCAGCCCGGGCGCGTCGCGATCTGCGGCATGTTGCCGGACGGCCGGCTCTCGATTCCGCCGAGCCCTTCGTCGGGCGTATCGACCGCTTCGTCGAGCGACGCGTTCGAATAGATCACGTTGTCCTGCAGTTCCGACGCGCCGGTGCGCGCCTCCATGCCTTTGCCGTCGACGTCGACCGTGTTGTCGGTCATCGCCATGTTCGCGTTGTCGAGCGTGACGATCCGGCCGGCGGCCCGGCGCACCGGATCGCCGCTGTCGACCGCGTGCGCGTCGACGTCGATCTCCGGCAGGCCGGTCGGCATTTTCCCGGCAACGGCCTCCGGCGTCAGCGGACGCTGCGCCGTCTGGGCGGCCTGGGTCGCCGCGTCCGGCATGTCGCCGGCCGCCGGCGTCTTCACCGGGCTCTTCGCAATCTGTTCCCGCTGCTTTTCCGGGGTAGGGTTCGATTCCGCGTTCTGCATCGCACCTCCTTGCCCGGCCGGCGGACGTCGGCGTCACGCCGTCGTCGCCGCGCCGGAATTCGCTACAACGGTCCTTGCAAATCTTTCATGCGCACCGCTCCGCACGTACGCCGTTCGGCGCACGCGCCGACGGACACGGCGCTCGGTGGGCGAACCGGCGGCACGCTGGCGCGCCGCCCGCCCGATCCCCCGAATGCCGGTCAACCGCCGCCGCTCGCGCCGGCCGGGGCGGAAGCCGCGCCCGGCAGGGTCGTGCCGGCCGCGCCGCTGCTCGGCATGCCCGACGGTGCGGTGGAAGGCGCGGCCGACATGCCGCTCGCTGCGCTCGAATCCGAACTGGCTGCGCCGTTGTCGCCCTTCTTCTGGCAACCCGCGCCTGCCGCCAGGCCCGCGATCAGGATGCCGGCGAAGACGGCTCGCGATACGTGACGAATGGAATATCGCTGCATGACACCTCCGCTGATGTCGATGTGGATGGAACCCGTTGACTCGCAATATGCGTGCCGTCGCCCGTCTCCGCGGCCGTGCGCCATTGCATTCATTTTTCAAATGACGCCCAGCCGAATATTTAATTTCCCATCGCGGTAGCCGCCGCCCATACTCGCGAACAAATCCGAGACATAACGTCCACCGGGGCCCGGCCCGCGCTGCGTACGACATGCGGCCGGTGTCGCGCCCCGCACATGGAAGGAGACAACGGCGTGCAACTGGAAGCCATCCACCGCGCGGGCATCGGGCCCGGCGCGGACGACGCATCGCATCGAACCGACACGGCCGCGCGCGATCCCGCGCCGAGCCCGCGGCTGCACAACGCCGACCTCGCGCCGACCCAGGCCGAAGGCCGCACGTGGGGCCGCTACAGCATCTTCGCGCTATGGACCAACGACGTGCACAACATCGCGAACTACTCGTTCGCGATCGGGCTGTTCGCGCTCGGCCTGTCGGGGTGGCAGATGCTTGCGTCGCTCGCGATCGGCGCGGTGCTCGTGTACTGCTTCTTGACGTCCTCGTCCGCCTAAAAGCGAAGGATTCCCCACACCTGGCGATGCACGTCCGCATCGGAGAATGTTCAGCGCAGCGTTGGTATCTCGATCATGCTCGACACCACAGTCACTG
>NZ_JAGIQE010000042.1:0-41314 GCF_017815075.1 Burkholderia sp. AcTa6-5
TAGCGCCATCGGCGGCATTGCGCCGATGGCGAGACTTCCTGCGTCGAGAAACAACCTCTTGACGCTTCACAGCTAGCTGACCTCTTCGTCGCCGGGCCTGCCGCATCCCCTCACGAAACGCCCCCTGCGATCGCCATCATCCCGCGCAGAGCAGCACGCCGCTCCTACGGCGAATCGAGCACGATCGTCTCGCTCACCATCGGCACGCGGATGTATCCGCCCGCCGCATCGCCGTACGCATGCGCGTTCCCGTCGATCACGTATTGCGCGGTCAACGCACACAGCGTCGCGTCGCGCGCATCGACGGAACGCAGCGTCGATACGTCAATGCCCAGCCGCTCCAGCAAGTGCCGGCGCTGGTTGCGCTTCTGCTTCGCCGACGCCACGGCCTTGCCCAGCATCGCGCAGGTAATCGCATACGGATAGGTTTCGAAGCTCACGCGTCCGCCCGCGTAGCGCGCGTCGGTCAGCAGCGGATAGGCGCCGGCGAGCGCGCGGTAGACGCGCTCGCCCATGAACATCCAGTCGAAGAAGCCTGACGTGCTCGCGACGGCCTGCGCCCGCGACGGTGTCGGAAAGCACGAGATCCGTTCACGCGCGAGCGCCTGTTCGGCCGCGCGACGGCCGCTCCCTGTCCACCACAGGCTCGGCGCGTCGACGCCGATGGCGACGACATCATGAGCGAGGCACAGGGCGGGCAGCGACTCGGGCGCGATCCGCGCTTCCCGGCAGACGACCGTCGACCCACGCAGGATCACGAGATCGCACAGCTTCCTGTCGCCGCCGACGTCGACGCCCGCCACGGCAGCCGATTGCCGTGCGGCGGATCGGGCCGATCGCATAACGCGTGCGTCAGTCCGCCGGCCGCGCGGCGTACGCGGTGTCGAAGATCGCCTCGAGACCGGGATGGACGCCGCGCATCGGATCGACGACCGACTTCGCCCAGTCGAAGTACGCCTGCTTGCGTTCGAGCGGCCAGTCCGCGGGCGGATGCCGGGCGATGTCGCGCAGGTTGCAGATCTTGTCGGCCAGCTTCACGAGCTTCGCGCGCCGGCTGATGGTGGCCGCGTGTTCGACCTGCAGACGCTTGCGTTCTTCCTTAGGCAACGCCTTGTCGTCGGTGACTTCCATCACGATGTCCGCCACGTCCTTGCCGAACAGCCGCAGCAATTCCTGCTCGGTCGTCTCCGTATCCTCGACTGTGTCGTGCAGCACCGCCGCGACGATCACGCGTTCGTCCTCGACGCCGGCTTCGTTGGCCAGCACGTCGGCGAGCGCGATCGGATGATTGATGTACGGCGACGCCTCTTCGTCCTTGCGCCGCTGATTGCGATGCTTGTCCGCCGCGAACGCAATCGCGGCTACCAGCTTCTTCATATTCCCCCCTCGTGTGGCCAGACCCGCGACCGTTGAACCGGCCGCATGCGTTTCGGAACTGCTCATACTACCTGTACGCGATGACCCTTCCCGCGCGCCGACCCTCCGGCATACCGCGCATCACGCGCCGGCCGGCGCGCGCTGCAACTCGACCACGTTGACCCGCGCGCCGAATACGTCCCGCACGAGCGGCAGCAGGTGGTCGTGGTGCGTCAGGAACAGCACCTGGGTGCGCGTCGACAGATCGCGCAGCGCATCGAGCCCCGCCTTCGCGCGCGCATCGTCGAAATTGATGAACAGGTCGTCGGCGACGAACGGCAGTGCGGTGCGGCTGCCGAGCTGCAACTCCAGCGCCGCGATCCGCAGCGCGAGGAACAGCTGATCGCGCGTCCCTTCGCTCAGCCCGGCGACCTCGACCGACGTTCCCCTCGCGCGGCGCGCATACAGCGCGGGCGGCGTCCGCTCGGTATCGACGGTCAGCTTCGCGAATTCGCCCAGCGTGAGCCCCGCGAAAATCTCGCTCGCGCGCCGGAGCATCGGCCCCTGCTTCTGGTCGCGGTAGCGATCCGTCGCCCACTTCAGCAAGCGGCTCGCGGTGGCTGCCTCCAGATACTGTTCGGCCGTGTCGCCCATCGCCGCCAGCGCCTCCTGCCGTTTCGACTCGGCAACCGCCGCGTTCGCCTGGCCGTCGATCGCGCCGAACGCCTGGTCGGCCACGACCTGCTGCTGCGCCAGCTCGTTCAGCCGCTTGCCGACATCGCCGAGCGACTGCTTCACCGCTTCGAGATGCGCGGGCACGTCGGCAATGTCCTGTTCCGCCACCTCGGCCTCGACGGCGGACCGGGACAGCCCGTCGCCGTCGCGCACCAGCGCTTCATGCGCGGCATCGACCGCCTGCCGAAGCTGGCGCTGCCGATCCGAGCGCTCGGCCAACGGCAGCGCCGCGTCGATCGACGCGACGCCGGCCAGTTGCAGCAGCGGCTGGATCCGCGCATCGGCGCCCGCGACCGCGGCGGCCGCGTCCGCGACCTTGGCGTCGGCCTGCCGCACGGCCTCGTCGGCACGATCGATCGCCCGCGCGACTTCCCTGGCGGCCGCGAGGCGCATCGTCAGCCGGCGCGCCACGTCCGGCCAGTCGCCGCTCGCCAGCCATTCCGGCGCGAGCGCTTCGGCAAGCCGCCGCGCGCCGGCCTCGAGCGCGGCCAGCTCAGCGCGGATCGCGGCGATCCGGTTGCGCGGCGCGTCGGCATCGGCCAGTTCGGCCGTCACCGTGTTCGCGAGCCCGAGCGCGCCTTCCGCCGCGGCCAGCGTCGTCGCGCTCGCGGACAGTTTCGCATCGGTCAGCGCGTCGCGCCATTGCGCTTGCCACGCGTCGTAAGCCGCTTGTGCAAGGTCGGCCCGCGACTGCGCGGTCGCGCACCCGCGTTCGGCTTCCCGCGCGCGATCGTCGAGACTGTCCTTTCGTGCGGCCGCTTTCTCGGCCGACTGGACGAAGGTCTCGGCAACGGCGACGAGCGCGGCCAGCCCGTCCGACTCGCCGCCTCGCGATACCGTCGACAGCGCCGCACGCAGCGCGGCTTCCGCGCCGGCGCGGGCAGCACGCATCGTGTCGAATTCGCGGCGCTGGCGATCGAGATCGGCCTGCGCGGCGAACACCGCGTCGCGCTTCGCCAGCCAGTCGCCCATCGCCGCCAGCGGCATGCCGGGCACCGCGGCGGCCGTCGCGAGCGCGGCCCAGGCGTCGCGATGCGCGGCGCGTTCGCGCTCACGTTCGTCGAGCGCGGCCTGCCGGCGCGCCACGCCCGCACGCGCGGATTCGACCTGCTGACGCAGCGACTGCAGCGTCGCCGCGGCCTGGGTCGCACCGAGCTGTGCATCGACGAGTTCGTCCGCGAGACGAATCGCGTCGTCGACCGCCGGCGCGCCCGTCACGAGATCGACGGCGCCGCGGCGGATATCGCCCCACGCGCCATCGCGACGCGCGCGTGCCGCCAGCACGTCGGCGGTCGTGACGACCTTGTGGTTCTCCGCGAAATGCCTTTCCTGCAATTCAAGCCGCTCGAGCTCTTCGAGCGCACCGTCCCGCGCGTCGCGCGCGGCAGCGACGGCGCTCGCGCGTTCGCTGTCTTCCTTGAGCAGCGCGGCAAGCCGCGCCGCCGACGGCACGTCGAGCGCACGCAGCGCGTCGACCGGCATGCGCCATTGGCCGAGTGCATCGAGCGCGCCGGACAGCGTGCGTTCGGCAGCCGCGATGTCGTGCGCGAGCGCCTGCTCGCGCGGGCCGCTGTTGCGAAAACCCTGCGCGTCGGCCAGCGCCGCGCGCAACGCTTCCGGCACGTCGACGGTCGACAGGCGCGCCTGTTGTTCGCGGACCTGCGCCAGTTCGCGCGTGCGTTCGTCGAGCGATTCGCGCGCGCCGGCAAGCGCCTGGTGCAGCGCGCCGTGTTCGCGCAGCAGGTTCGCGACCGTCTTCAGCGACAGCGCCGTCGGCAACGCGGCGCGCAGCGACGCTTCGTCCGTCGGCCAGCCGAGCTGCGAAGCCGACGACGACGCGGCGCACAGGTGCCGCTCGACGTCCGCGCCGAGCAGCAGCAGATCCTGCGCGTGATTCATGCATGCGCCGCGCAGCCGATCGAGCGCCTCGATATCGGCTTCGAGCGCCAGCGTGTCGGCGTCCGCGGCGATCGCATCGCGCGCCTGCCGCTTCGCGAGCAGGTCGGCGCGCCGTTCCTCGAGCACCTTCTGCTCGGCCGCGAGATCGCCCTGCGCCTTCAGCAGATCCGCATACGCGGTCGGCGGCAACTCGACGACCGCGCCCAGTTCGGCCAGCGCCGCGTCCTTGACCGTCAGCTCCTTCAGGTACGGCGCGAGCCGCCGCACGCGTTCGAGCTTCGAGCGCAGCGCTTCGAGCCGGCGCTGTTCCGCGCGCGCCTGCTCGATCTGCTGCTCGACCGCTTCGCGCGCGTCCTTGCGATCGACCCAGTCGCGCGTGCGCACCTGGACCGTCTTCAGCTCGGCCACCGCTTCGTTGAATGCCGTTTCGGCCAGCGCGAACGCGCTACCGCTGCGACGCGGCGCCCACAATTCGAGCGCGCGCGCGTCGAGTTCCTCGCGCACCGGCCCGAGGCTGCCCACCCCGGCAGCCGATTCGAACAGCACCTGGCCGAGCTTGTCCGATGCATCGAGAATGCTGCGGCCGCCATCGACCAGCCGCCCGTGATCGAGCCCGAACATCTGCTCGAAGAATTCGCGCGTCGCGCCATCGAGAATCGACGCCAGATAGTCGTCGGGCAGCTTGTCGTCGGCGGGCGTGCGCAACGGACTGCGCCCGCGCGCACGGTGGAACGCGAGTTCGCCCGTGCCGCTCTCCAGTACGCCGCCGATCCGCAACTCGGGCGTGCTGTGCAGGAAATCGAGCGGCGTCTGCAGCTTCATCCCGAACAGCAACTCGGACACGGCCGTGCGAATCGTCGACTTGCCGGCCTCGTTCGGCCCGACGATCACATGGAAGTCCTCGGCGGCCGACGGGAACCGCAGCGTCTCGTCGGTGAACTTGCCGTACTTGATCAGATCGAGCTGACTGATGCGCATCGCTTATTCCCCCCTCGCGAGCCGCGCCAGCAACGCGGGCCCGACTTGCTCGACCAGCGCCGTCAGCTCGCCCGCGCGCGCCATCGTCAGCAACGGCACGTCCTCCTTCACGTCGCTGCGGACCTTGCCGACGAACGGCTTCAGGTCGCGCTCGAGCAGCGCGAGGAAATCCGGATCGTGCGCGGCATCGGCCAGGATCTGCTTCAGGTCCTCCAGCGCTTCAAGTTGCTCGCTCTCGCCCGGCTGATGATCGGCAGCGGACGTCGCGAGCCGGACCTTCTCGAGCCACAGCCGCTCGTTGCCGATGATGCCGATCTGGTTCAGCACTTCCGCACGCAACTGCGGCGCGCGGCCGAAAAAGAGGCCGTGCGCGGGCGTGCGTCCCGTGACGGTGACGCGCACCGCGCGCGGCACGTGGCCGTCGACGGTCAACAGCGCCTCCAGCGACTGGCCGATCTTTCGCGACAGATCGGCCACCGACAGGCAATCGGACGCATCGACCGACACGGCTTCCCAGCGCAGCACGTCGAGATACAGACGTTCGACCTGCGTCCTGCCTTGCTCGACCGTGACGAGCACCGCGCCGCGCCGGCCCGTCTCGCGGATATGACGTCCCTGCAGGTTGCCGGGAAACACGACGGTGGAGGAGCCCGTCCATTGCTGGAATTCGTGCACGTGGCCGAGCGCCCAGTAGTCGTAGCCTTTCGCGTGCAGTTCGGCCAGCGTGCATGGCGCGTAGTTCGCATGCGCCGCGTAGCCTTCAAGCGCCGTGTGCAGCACGCCGATGTTGTAGTGCCCGGGCACCGGGTCCGGATAGCCGATCGCGAGATTGTCGACGACGGCCTTGTCCTTGAAGCTCTGGCCGTGCAGCGCGACGTCGAATTCCGGCAGCCTGACGGTTTCCGGCTTGCGGTGGCCGAACACGGTGACGTTGTCGGGCAGCGTCAGCTTCTTCGTCATCTCGCTTTCGGCATCGTGGTTGCCGCCGAGGACGAACGCGCGGATGCCGGCCTTGCGCAGGCGCCCCATCTGCTGGCCGAAGAAGATGCCGGTGTTGTGATCCTTCCAGTCGCCGTCGTACAGGTCGCCCGCGATCACGAGGAACGCGACTTCCTCTTCGATCGCACGATCCACGAGTTGCCGCAACGCCTCGCGCGACGCGTTGCGCAACTGCGCGGCCGGCGCGTCGGGATACGCGCTCAGGCCGTGCAACGGGCTGTCAAGGTGAATGTCTGCCGCGTGGATGAACTTCACGAAGGTTCCTCTGTTTCATGGCGAACGGGCGACGCCGCTCGCACGGGCCGTGCCGTCATGCGTCGTCCCGGTAGCCGCCGGGCTTGCCGCCGCACATGCGACACGCGTCGGACCGGATCATGCTGCCCGCTGCAAGCGGGTCGGGATGGTACCTGAAAGCGGGTAACGACATGCGCTCTCCGTCGGTCGGGATGACGGGGAAGCACGCGATACCGATGCGAACCGACATTGTGCCGCAGCACGAGCGAGCGACGGCGATACCGCGCCGCTGAAGAACGGGCAGCGCACGACATGATGGCCGCGCGATCGCCCAATAGCGCGGATGCGCGCCGAATCGTGTGTCGGGCGAAACCAAACGGAAACGGCGTTGAACAGGCAGCAGGAAAGCACACAGGCTCGCCCCGCGTGCGTCACGATGCACGCGGGCGCCCGGCTACCTGCGCTCACTCGCCGCGCGGGACCGGCGGCGGCGCATAGCCGTTGTCGTTGCCGGGAAACGGATTCGCGCTGCGGCGCAGCGCGTCCTCGTCGCTCTCCTTCTGCGCGAACAGCGCGACGCCGATCACGCCGACGTTCGCGGCATCGCCGTACTTCGAATTCGCGACATAGCTGTCGGGCACGGCCGCGAAGCGGAACGCGGCAACTTCGTCGCGGCTCTTGCGGAAGCCCTCGATCGTCAGCGTGCGGCCCGGATACAGCACGTAGCCGCCGTTCGTATAGCTGCCCGGCCTCCCCGACCGCACGTCGAGCCCGTCGACCGTCGACACGACTTCGAACGCGCGCCGCCCCTGGTTGCGCAACACGATCATGTAGCGCGAGCCCTCGACGCCCGCCATGTGCCAGCGGCCGTCGCGGCGCGCGAGACGCAGCGGCGCGCCCTTCTCGTCGGTAAACGACAGCGCGATGTCGCCGTTCGCGAGCGCGACGCGGGTCGGCAGCCGGCGCACCTGCGACGCGGGAAGATGGCCGGGCAGCACGTCGTTGTAGTAAACCGACGCGAGATCCGTCGGATTCGCCGGATCCGCGCGTTCGAATTCGATCTGCCGGGTTTCGGATCGCACCGACTCGCCCCACGCGGTGCCGAGCCCGCGGCGCTCGCTGGCATCCGGTGCGGGAGCGGACGCGGTGGTACTGGAAGGCGGCGGGGGCGGCGCCGCACAGGCGGCCAGCCACAGCGCGCAGGCGAGCGCGAGAAGACGGAACAGAATGGTCATGACGTGATGCCTCGGAATGTTATCGGACCGCGCCGGGCGCGCCGGAACGGTGTTTTTGTATCGTCTGTCGTCACGGTGTCGATCGGACATGCTGGCCCGTGCCGACCGGCGCTGCCATCGCGGCGACCGGCGGTCGGGAGCCCTGCTATTTAAGCATGGCGCGCGTGCATTGGGCAGGGGTCGGCCGTCGATCCGGGATTGATCGAGCGCGGCACTTCGGTGATATTCGTTGGAGGTATTTTCTCACCGATGGGCGCGTTGCTGCCGGGCGACCCTGCGCGGGTGCATCGTCAAAGCTCGGCACTTCAACCGCTCGCGATCCGCGAATACAGTCGGCAGATAACGTTTCGATGCCGGCGCGACTTGCAACAAGGCAACGTATCGCTCTCGGGCAATGCGGTAACCGGGACGACGGCGGCCCCCCGTCCCGGCATCGACTATTCGACGACGTCGGTCGTCGCGATCCGACGGCGCCGACCTCGGATCATCGTCTCGCGCGCGGTCTCACCGGCGAACCGCCCCTCATGCGGTGACCAGCTTTTCATCCGGCTGCTGGAGAAAACCGTCTTCGTAGAAGTAATCGAAGAACGTGCGCAACCAGTCGTTGGCCGGACGCAGACTCGATGCGAGCACGTCGCCCGCGAGCCGCTTCAGTTGGGTGACGTCGATCGGAAGAATGCGCCCGACCGTCGGATCCGCAACGGGATTCAATTTCTTGAGCACCGGAATCAGCATCGAAAGCGGATGCGCCGGGTCCTGCCGCACATGCTCGGCCAATGCCGCGAGCCACGCGTCGTAGCTCACCCGCTCGATCGCGAAGCCTTCGTCTTCGATGAAATCGACCAGCGCGTCCAGCGAGTTCCAGCGCGGGTTGATCACATGCACGCCCTGCCCCGCGGCAGTCGGGTCGAGCGACGCGCGTACGATGATCCGGCTGACGACGTCGACCGGCAGGATGTTGTCGAATCCGACGTCGCGCGGCGCCTTTCCAAACAGGATGATGCCCTTGATCAATCGACAGAACAGATCGTCCAGGTTCATCCGCCCGCTCACCGCATGCCCGACGATCCGCGCCGGACGATAGACCGTGACGGGAACGCCGCGCGCGTGCGCCTGCGCGAGCAACTGCTCGGCGACCCATTTGCTCTGTTCATAGCCGCTCGTCAGATGTTCGTGGAACGGCACCGCGAGCGTTTCCGGCAACGCATCCGAATAACGGTTCAGCGTGCCGACCGTGGACACGTAGTGAATCGGCGTCACGCGATGCAGGCTCGCCAGTCTGACGATGTCCTGGGTCGCCAGCACGTTGACCTGCTTCAGCGTTGCGTACGGATAAACGAAGTTGACCAGCGCGCCGTTGTGGTAGATCGCATCGATTTCACGTGCGAGCGCGTCGAATGCAGCCGCCGACAAGCCCAGGTTCGGTTCGCCGAGATCGCCCGGCACGGCGACGATCCGATCGCGGTGCTGCGCGTCCCACAAGCCGTGCGACTGCATCGCGGCCTCGATACGTCGCACGCCGGCGGCCGGATCGTCGGCGCGCACCACGCACATCACGCGTGCGTCGGTCGTCGCGAGCAGCGTATGGAGCAGGTGCACGCCGAGGAATCCGGTCGCGCCCGTGAGCAACACCGTCCGATACGGGCGCCACGCATACGGTTGCCGTGTCCCGATCGCCGGGTCGAGCCGCGCTTCGCCCGGCAAATCGACGGCCGGCGTATCGCGACGCACATCGCCATTCGCGATACTGGCGGCCAGGCCGGCGATCGTCGGCGCGGCCAGCAGCGTTTCCATGTCGATCGGGTGCTGAAGCCGCTCGCCGATCTGATACAGCATCACGGTGGCTTGCAGCGAATCCCCGCCGAGATCGAAGTAATTGTCGTGAATGCCGATACGCGGCTGCTTGAGCAACACGCACCAGATGTCGTGGATCGCCGTTTCCACCAGGTCGCGAGGCGCCGCATGGCGACCATGCCGGCGAACCTCGACGTCACCGGAAAGCAGCCGGACACGGTCGATCCTGCCTTTCGCGGAACGCGGCAGGGCGGCGAGCGCGACGACTGCGCCGGCGGACAGTGCCGGCACGCCGCGCAGCCCGGCCAGTCGGCGCACGATGTCCGCGGCGTCGGCCGTCGCGTCCTGATGGAACAGCGCATGGTCCCATTGTCCGCTTTCGGCGATCCGCTCGACGAGCGCCACCTCATCAACGCCCGCCTGCCGTGCGACGTCGGCCTCGAAATCGAGCCAGTCCGCCGTCGTCTCGTCGGAACACGCGCTTCGGTCGGGCAGCCACGTATGACAGCCATGCTCGGTGTGCCACGCGTCCAGCGTCGTGCGCAACCACGTACCGTTGCGCGTGACGGTCAGGCTGTCGCGGTCCGGCTTGCCGTTGCGCAACATCAGATCGGGCACCGAATGCCCCGACACGACGAGCGTACCGAGCGCGTCCCCACCCGCCGGGTTCAGATGGGTGTCGGCGACGAACACGGATTCATTGGCCGATACCACGCCCGATTCGACGCGATCGAATCCATCGGCCGACGACACCGCATGCGGGAGCGACCACGCAGGCCAGCACAATTGCCGGAAACGCTTCGCGCCGGGTGCGAGCTCGGCGAGTCTCGCGGCGTCCGCACGCGTCAATGAGCGTGCATCGGCCATGACCCAGTCGGTGCGAAGCGCGCCGGCCGACAGCATCGACGCGGCGCGGACGATATGACGCGTCGCTTCCGGACTCAGGACGATACCGTGCCAGTGCGCATCCGGAGACGCCGCTCGCCGCAGAAACGCGGGATCGCCGGCGCTCGCGATCTGGTGCAGCGACAGCCCGGCACTCAGTGCGCCCAATACCGTCCACAACGCCGTATGCGACAGCGGCCCGTCGCCGAGCGCAACATCCCGCGATGCACCGGCCGGTACCGTCGCGCCGAACGCGCGCGCGGCTTCGACAAGCTGGGCGTGCGTATAGCGCACGACATGCCAATCGCCATCGACATCGCGCCGCAGCAGCGAACATGCGCCCTGTACCGGATCTGAACGATCGTCGAGCGCACCGTCGATTTGCCCGTACATCGGGTCCTGCTCGTCGAATACGTAACACATGACGCCGGTCAACGGCGTATGCTGCGCGGTCGTCACGCAGCTTCGCAGCGGTTCCGGCGACCAACTGCCGTCGACGAGCGCATCGAACGCGGCCGACGGCAGATTCGGATCGGTCATCGCGCAATCGACGCCATACGTCAGCCCGGACAGCAGCAAGACCAGCCCGGAGACGGGGTCGTCGCATGCAATCAGCACGCGCTCGCCCGGCCGATAGCCGAAACGCCGCCATTGATGAACGGCACGCTGCACGCGATCG
This sequence comes from Burkholderia sp. AcTa6-5, assembly GCF_017815075.1. Classification (NCBI taxonomy): domain Bacteria; kingdom Pseudomonadati; phylum Pseudomonadota; class Betaproteobacteria; order Burkholderiales; family Burkholderiaceae; genus Burkholderia; species Burkholderia sp. AcTa6-5. The sequence continues at coordinate 10,795 of NZ_JAGIQE010000042.1, forward strand.
GCCATCGTTCCATAGGTGACGCCGTGCGCGCCGCCCGGCGACTCGCGCCCGTCCAACCGGGCAAAGGCGATTCGATCCGGCGTGCGTGCGGCATGCGCGGCGATATGCGCCGACAACGTCGCGTCGCCCATCGATGCGTGTGCGGATGCGTCGGACACGCCGCCGGTACCCGTCGACGGTCGCGCATCGAGCATGAGATCGCGCACTTTTCGCGGGGTCGCGTCGGCCAGGATTTCGAGGAGCCCGCGGTACTGCGACGCCATGCGTTCAATGAACGCCGCGTCGAAGCGGGCCGTGTCGTAGGTCAACTGAAACGTCAGCGTATCCGTCGGCAATACGATCAGCGCCAGCGCATAGCTCGTTTCCTCGACGGCGCGCGGGTCGTCGATCCGCCACCCGCAACTCGCCGCGAGCCGGTCGAACGCATCCCGGCCCGGATAGTTCTCGAATACGTAAAGCGTGTCGAACAGCGATTGCTGGCGCGGCACTTCGCTGCATTTCAATACGTCCGCGAGTGCGCTGTGCGCATGCTGTTCCAGGCGCTGCGTACCGGCTTGCAAGCGTCGCAACCAGTCGGCCGTATCGAGCTCGCCGTCGAGCGTCGCACGCCACGGCAGCGTGTTGATGAACAGGCCGGCCATGCGTTCGATGCCGTCCACTTCTGCCGCACGTCCCGATACGACGATGCCGCCGACGACGTCGTCGCAACCGCCGTAGCGCGCAAGCAGCATCGCCCACGCACCCTGGCACAGCGTATTGAGTGTCACCCGGGCGACGCGGCACGCGCGGCCGGCCGCCTCCATCCATCCGGCCGGCATCGTGTCGGCCCGAACCGACAGCGTGCGGCGCGTGTCGGCGCCGCTTGTGGCACCGTTCGCCGGCGAAGGGCATACCGACGGCGCGAATCCTGCCGGCCTGCGATAGCCGCGCAACAGATCGCGCCAATAGTCGAGCGAACTGTCGCCATTGCGTGTGCGCAGCCACGCAACGTAGTCGCGATAGTCCCGCGCGACGGCAGGAAGCGGCGCGTCCGGGCGGGAATAACGCTGAAACACCTCGCCGAGCAGCAATGGCATCGACCAGCCGTCGAGGATCGCATGGTGATAGGTCCACAGGAACCGATGCCGCTCGTGACCGAGGTCGATCAGCGTGACGCGCATCAGCGGCGCGACGCTGAAATCGAAGCCGCGCGCGCGGTCGCTCGCGAGCAATCGATCGAATCGATCGGCTTGCTCGTCGGCCGCGTGATCGCGCCAGTCGATCACCTCGAACGGCAACCCGACCGTATGCCGGACGACCTGCAACGGATTCTCTTCGTGCAGGCGAATGAACAGCGTCTTGAGTGTGTCGTGGCGATGCACGACCGCTTCCCACGCGCCGCGGAATCGCTCGAGGTCCAGCGGGCCATGCAACACGCAGGAAAATTGCTCGACGTAGATGCCGGAGGCCGGATCGAGTCGCGAATGGTGAAGCATGCCTCGCTGCAGAGGCGTGAGCGGGTAAATGGTGTCGACGTTTCGGGTCATCCTGGATTCCTGGTGCGGTCATGCTCGACGAACGCGCGGTATCGCGCGCCGCCGCGTTCAGCGCTCGAGTGCATCGATTTCTTCCAGCAGCGCGTCGAGCGCGTCCTGGTCGACATCGAGTTGAGGAACGTCGTCGGGTGTCAGACCGCCCACCCCGTCGGCGCTGCAATGGCGAATCAGCATCGTCAGCGCCTCTTCGACGCGGCACATCAGGCAGCCGATGCTCTCATCGACGCCCGGCACCCCGAAGAAGCTGGACTCCACGGTCAGCCTGCCGCGCGACACGTACGCGACGACGTCCAGCAGGTGCGTGCGCCGCTGGCGCGGGCTGCGGATGCCCGGCGCCGGTTCGGGCGGCCCGCCGTACAGCGGCGACGACGGTCCCGACAATTGCTCCAGTTGACCGAGGTAGGTAAACAGGATCGGTGCGCGCGGAAACGATGTCAGCGCATCGGCGCCGGCCTGCGGTTTCGTGTCGAGATAGCGCAGCACGCCATAGCTCGCGCCCTTGCGCGGCACCTCGCGCAGTCGGGCCTTGACCGACTTGATGAGCGCCGACGGATCCGCGGCGGTGGCCGGCGTGTCGATCAGCACCGGATAGATCGACGTGAACCAGCCGACCGTGCGGCTCAGGTCGATCGCGTCGCCGAGGCCATCCCGGCCATGCCCCTCGACGTCCACCAGCAACGCATCGCTGCCGCTCCAGGCATGGAAACCCGCGTGCAGCGCGGCGATGAGCAGATCGTTCGCGTCGGTGCCGTAAGCACGCGGCGCCGTGGTTCGAAACGCGTGCGTCAGATCCGCATCGAGCGTGATCGCACAACTGAGCGACGATTCCTGATAAGCATGCTGAACGATCGAGGTCAGCCCGTGACGCATCAGCGCCACCCGCTTCGGCCCATCCAGCACGTCGCGCACCTGTGCGTTCACGTTGCGCCAGTAGAGACGGTCGTCGTCGAGCGCGTCGCCCTGCGCCAGCGCAAGCCACTGGTCCACCCAAGCCTTTACGGAGCTCGTCTTCGGCGGCAACGCCGCCGCCGTGCGGTCGCGCAAGCGCAGATAGCAATCGGCCAGGTCCTGCAGCAGGATGCTCCAGGACACGCCGTCGATCGCCATGTGATGAACGACGATCAGCAGCCGGCTGCTCGACACGCTGGTGCTCTCGAGCCACCTGACCGCGATGAGCCGACCGCCCTCGAGGTCGAGGCTGCGCTGTGCGGCGTCGATCGCATCGCGCCACATGCGTTCGCAATGCCGGCCAGCCGAGTCGATACACGGGACGATCGCAAAATCGACGGCGTCGGCGCCGCCGTCGCCGGCAAACATGTGCCGCATTCCATCGCCGTGCGCGACAAACCGGGAACGCAGCACGTCGTGATGCCGCATGACGACGCGAATCGCCTCGGCCATGATGTTCGCGTCGGGCGTCTCGCCGAGCGGAACGAGCAGCGCCTGGTTGAAGTGCGAACGATCGACGTCGACGCGCTCGACGAACCATTGCGCCGCCGGACCGAGCACCGTCTCGCCCTGCACCGGCCCCTGATCGACATCGAGGCCCGGCGTCTCGCGCACCACCGTCGACAGGCCCGCCACGGTCGTATGCAGGAAAATGTCCTGCGGCCTCAAATACATGCCGTCGAGCGCGGCCCGCGATACGATGACCGCGGCGAGAATCGAATCGCCGCCCAATTCGAAGAAATCCTGATCGACGCCGACCGACGGCTGGCCGAGGACGTCGGCCCAGATCGCCGCGAGTTTGCGTTCGATGTCGGTCGACGCGCGACGGTCGGCCCGCTCGCTTGCGCGAGGCAGCGGGAGCCCGCCTGCGTCGAGTGCGCCGCCCGCGTCGAGCGGCAGCCGGTCGAGCACCACGATCGCGTCGGGGTGCATCGCGTCCGGCAACGCATGCTTCAATGCCGAACGCACCGCGTTTTCGAGCGCATGCGCATCCACGTGGCCGTCATCCGCGACGAGATAGGCGACCAGCATTTCCTGCGTGTCGCGGACGACGCATGCACAGGCGACGGCGGCCACACCGGGGATCGCGGAGATCGCCTGTTCGACCGTGCCGATTTCGATCGGCACGGGCCGGTGACGCGCGACCCGTGACGAAGGATCGGCGCACAGCAGGTCGCCGCCACGGCGCACGACCGACACGCCAGTGGGTATCAGCGCCCTGTCCGGGGGCGCGGTTTCGAGTGCAGCTCCTGCAGCCGACGCGCGGATCGACGCGCCGTCGAAGAAATGCAGTTTTCCGGCCTGGCGATCATCGGCGAAACTTCCGGACGATCCGAGCGCGAATGCAACACGTCCCGGATACGACGGCGCCAGCAATTGCCAGCCGTCCGGGCCGGCCGCAAACGCACACAGCGCCGAACCGGTAGCCGCGTGCTGCACCGGGACGAAGTACGCCGCCGTGGGTATCCGGTTGGCCGCGGCGAGCGACTTCAACGGTTGCGGATGCTCGCCGTACGCGACAAGCGCGCGTGCCCGCCCCACGCCGGCGACGTCCGCACGTTGCAACAGAAGCGACGGCAGCAGGAGCGACGGGCCGTCCGCGAGCAACCGGTCGAGTGCCGCGTATGCGCTGTTCGCGATCGCAGGGTCGCCGGAAGCGAGCGCGCCAATGGCGGCCTGCTCGGACAGTCGAGCCGTGCCGCCGACAAGTACGGCCTGCGCAAGCGCCGCTGCCGACAGCCAGTCATGCGCGCCGTGCGGAACGAGCGCCGTTGCGTGGGCGTCGAGATGGAGCAATTGACCGACATAGTCGAGCAGCGGCTCGACCGCAGAAGCGCTGCCTGCGGCAACGCCGTCGCCGCGCGCGGCGTCATCGCGCGCCTGCACCACTTCTATCGCGTCGATCTCCCAGCCGGACCAACCGTCGCCACGACCTCGGCACACTGCGTCGGCCGTGTCGCCCGACACCGTATAGCACGCGCCGACGGCGCGGATCGCGAGCAACGCGACCGCGCGCTCGGCGACACTTTGCAGTCGGAGTTCGACGCGTTTTCCGACGCCGATCCCGAGGCCGTCCAGTTGTGCACGGACGGCGCGAACCGCATCGCGGACCTCGCCATCGCTGATCGCGCGATGGTCGAATTGCCAGACCACGCGCGATGCATCTAGCTGCACCTCGGGTTCGGCATGGGCCGCGCGGCGCACGAATGCGTCGGCCGCGGCAATGCGGCTTCGCGCATCGTCGATCGGCGCGGTCGCGAGTGTGTACTGGTGCAGCGAACGGCGAGTGTCAGCCACCACCTGCTCGACGAGATGCGCATACTGGCTCGCGAATCGCGCGATCGTTTCGTCGTCGAACAGATCCGTATTGAACGTCCAGGCGGTCAGGTATTCGTCACCGAGATCCTGTACGTTGAGCGTCAGGTCGTGTGTCGCGCCGCGCGTACCGGTGCTCGATGCGGCGAGACGCTCACGATAGAACGGCACGCCGCTCCCGCCTTCGGCGGCGAAATCGCCGCGCGCCTGGTTCCAGTTGTACATCACCTGGTAGATCGGCGACCGGCTCGGATCGCGCGCCGGACGCAATGCATCGACCAGCAACGGAAACGGATAATCCTGGTGATCGAGCACGCGCAGCATCATTTCGCGCGTGCGCTGCAGCAGCGCGTCGAACGAATCGTCCGGTCGGACTTCGCACGCGAGCACGACCGTGTTCACGAAATGACCGACCACGCTCTCGCTGCCCGGCGCATTGCGCCCGGAAGTCGGTGCGCCGATCATCACCCGCGCCTGCCCGGTGTGAAGGTGAAGATGCAATTGATAGACCGCGAGCAGCAGCATGTACGGGGTCACGCGCAGCAGCCGGGCCGTGTCGCGCACCTGCTGCGATAGCGTCGCGCCGAGCGACCGATCGTAGACGCGTCCATGCTCGGTTTTGCGCGGCGGGCGCAACCGGTCGGTCGCGAGGCTCAACACCGGAAATCCGTGTGCCAGCTCGCGCCGCCAGAACGCCGCGAGATGCTCGCCGTCCGCGCCGTCGAGCCGTGCGCGCTCGTGTTCGACGCAATCCTTGTACTGCACCGGCAGCGGCGGCAACTTCAGCGGCTCGCCCGCGCGGGCGAGACGGTAGAGCGTGCGAAGCTCGTTGAGCAGGATCTCGAGCGACCAGAAATCGGCGGCGATATGGTGAACGTTCAACAGCAGCACCACGCGAATCGCGTCGGCGCCGTCGTGCTCGTTCAGCAGCAGCTTGAGCCGGATCGGCGATTGCGTCAGATCGAACGGGCGATTCGACTCTTCGTCGATCCACCGGCGGATCGCGGCTTCGTCGGCCGCGAACACGCGATCGACCGAGAACTGCGCGCGCGCTTGCGACCCCACCTGCTGACGCGGCTCGCCATCGATCACGCGGTACGCGGTGCGAAGGATCGGATGGCGTGCGATCAGATAGTCGACGCAGCGGCGCAGCGTGGATAGGTCGACATCGTCGTCGATGCGCGTCGCATACGTCACGTTGTATGCCGCGCTGTCGGGATTGAGCTGATGCAGCGACCAGAGCGATTTCTGCGCGAACGAGAGCGGGTAGGTGCCCGCCGTTCCCGCAAATTGCTCGAGCAGCGCGATGAGCGTCGCCTTGTGGGTCTTCAGCTCGTCGACGAGCGAAGGTGTGACCGCGCCCTTCGGCGCCTTGTATTGCAGCTTGCCGTCCTGGGTCCAGAGCTCGATGCCGCGCCCCGCCAGTTCGTTGATGAATTCGATCGAGCTCACAGCTCTCCTCCTTCCATTTCGACGCCGAACGTCGCTTCTCCTGACACCACGTCGATCCGGTCCGCCGCGCGCGATGGGGGTGTTCCGTCGGGCGCCCGCGACTCGCTGCGGTCGAGCGTCGTCACGATCGTGCGCACGACGTCGTCGACGGACGCGCCTTCGAGCAATCGCCCGAACGGAACATCGACGCCCAGCTCGCTGCGCAATGCATTGCGGAATTCCGCGGCCATCAGCGAATCGAGGCCGAGCTCGATCAGCGGAATATCCGGCGCGATCCGCTCGCTCGACGTATGCAGGGTCGCGGCGATGGCGTCGGTCAGGTGTCCGCGCAGCAATTGCATGCGCTCGTCGTCCGGCACCCCCGCGATGCGCTCGCGCAAGCCAGGGCCGGTACCGGCCGGGCGACTCGCCGGCGGCGCTGGCGGCACGAGTTCCGACAACAGCGCCGCCATCGCCCGGCTCGGGCTGCGCTTGATCAGCGTATCGACTTCCACGTTCCAGATCTGCGTCTGCCCGTCCGGTTCGGCGACCAGCGCGTCGAACACGCGCAGTGCGACGTCCGGCTCGATCGGCTTGAGACCGAACGATGCGATGCGGCGCAGTTGCCGCGCGTCGAGCTGATCGACCATCCCGTTGCCGCCCCACAGGCCCCAGTTCATCGTGTGCCCAGGCAGGCCGTCCTGGTTGCGCACGGCCGTCAGCGCGTCCACATAGGCGTTCGCGGCGGCGTATGCACATTGCCCCGGGGAGCCGACGCAGGCCACGATCGACGAAAACGACACGAAGTGCCGCAGCGGCAGATGCGCGGTCGCGCGATGCAGATTCAACGTTCCCGCGACCTTCGGCGCGAGCACCTTCAATACGTCGGTCATCGGCTGGGTCGCGAGCAGGCCGTCGTCAAGCGTGCCCGCCGCATGCAGGACGCCGACGAGGGGGTGCGCGGAATCCGCTTCGAGCGCATGGACGAGCGCGTCGATGTCGGCGGACGAGGCGACGTCGGCCGCCACGAATTCGACGATCGCGCCGTGCGCATCGGCGATCGACGCAAGTCGCGCGCGCTCGCTGTCGGCCGGGACCTGGCGGCTGGCCGACACGATCTTCGGCACGCCATTCCGGATCAACTGCTCGATCACCCGCGTACCGATTGCACCGCGGCCGCCCGTCACCAGATAGGCGCCGTGCGCAAGCGGTTGCGCCGCGCCGGCGTCGCGTGCGACGAGCCGCGGGACGTATACGGCGTCGCCATGCGACACGAACTGCGTCTCGCCGGTCGTCGCGGCGCCCGCCAATGCGGTCAGCGCGCGCGCGCAAGACGTCGCATCGGGCGCCGGCAGATCGACCACGCACACCGGAATGTCGCCGCTCTCGTGCATCAGGCTGCGGGCGACGCCCCAGGCCGCCGCCTGAAACGGCGCTACGCGCACGTCAATGCCGGGCACGTGCTGCGCCGCGTGGGTCACGATGCAGACGGCCGGCGTGCCCTGCGGCCAGCGAGCCGACTGCACTTCGCGCCAGAGGTTCGCGAAGCGCCGGTAAGCTGCGCCGACTGCGGCGAGTTCATCCTCTGATTCCGCGTCGTCTCTCGACGGCCACACATAGAGCAGCACGGTACGTCGTGCATCCAGGCCGGCTAGTGCATCGTCGAGCGCAGCACGAATGCGCCGGGTACCTGCATCGTCGTCGAACAGGTCGTCCGCCGGCAGCGCCGCGATTGCACACGCGTTGTCAGCGTCTTCACATGCCTGCGCCAGCATCGCGTCCAGCGCGGACCCGTTGCCGATCAGCACGAAGTTCGCGCGCGCGTCGGCCGCCTCATGTTTGGCCGCAAACAGCCGCCAGACGAGCGTGTTCAGCGCGACAGGCTCCGCGACCCGCTGAAACCGTCGCGGATCGACGGCCATCAGCCGCAATCCGGAGACGACGGCGACGCAGCTGCCCGCGTCGTCGTATATCCAGAGATCCGCGGTAGCAACGCTGCGCTTCACCCGAGCCCGCACTGCACACCACACCGCCTGCACGCCGCGCATCGGCATGCAAGCGATCCGTTCGATGCCGATCGGCACGAAGGCGGTGTTCAGCTCGGCATCCCATAGCGCGCCCGCGACGGTCTGAAACGCATTGTCGAGCAGCGCCGGATGAACGATGCGGACGAGGTCGTCCGTGCCGTCCGGCTCCATTTCGATTCGGGCCAGCGCCACGTCGTCGCCCCGCGACAGCGCGCGAATCGAGCGAAATGCACCGCCGTATTCGAGCCCGGTCGCTTGCAAGCGCGCGTAGAAACCGTCGACAGGCAACGCGTCGCCGCATTGCGCGCGCCATTCATCGAGCGCCGGCACGTCGGACACGTCGGCAACGCCATGCGTCGTCCCGATCTGCGCGGCGCACTGCAACATCCATTCGGGTTGGGACGCGGCCGTGTCGTGGCAGGCGTGAATGTCGATCCGCACGCCTGCTTCGCCCGGATGCGAGGGGTCACCTGCGTGCACGACCGTGCCGAACGTCACCGCGTTGCCGGGCTCCAGCGTGAGCGCGTTATCGAACGACACCTCACGCGCGACCAGCCAGCGGCCGGCCGCGGATTCCGTATCGCCGCCATCGCGCCGCGATGCCGCGTCGAGCAGCGCCTCGACGAAGCCTGCCGCCGGAAAAACGAGTTGCCCGTGCACGCGATGTCCGCCCAGAAACGGCAGATGCCGATCGGACACCTCGCTCTCGTAGCGAAGATGATCCGATGCCGGAATCGCGAGATGCCGGCCCAGCACGCCGCGACCGGCGGTCCGACGCGCGCCGGTTGCGCTCGTCAGCACGTTCGCCCGCTGCGCCGGCTCCCGCGCATTCACCCAGTAACGCTGCGCTTCGAGCGGATACGGCGGCAGCACGCCGCGGCGCGCGGCTTGCCGCATCGGCGCACCGGTTCGGGAGCGCTCGTATGCATGCCAGTCGACACGACGGCCGCACATATAGACATGTGCCAATGCACGCAGCAACTGCTCGGTTTCGCGCCCGTCATTGCTCATCGACGGCAGCGCAATCACGTTGCGATGATCCGCCCGCTCCGCCGTGCACGCGGAGACGAGGCTCGAAAGCGTCTTGCCAGGCCCGATCTCGATGGCCGTCGTCACCTTGTCGTCGAGCAGGGTGTCGACACCCGCACGGAAGGCTACGGTGGCCCGCACATGCTCGACCCAATATGCGGGATCGCACAGGCGTTCGGCCTCGAATCGGCCTGTCACGTTGGACACGATCGGAATCGCAGGCACGCGATAGCGCACGGTCGCGGCGACGGCGCCGAAATCGGCGAGCATCGGCTCCATCAGCGGCGAATGGAATGCGCGCGATACCGCCAGCGCCTTCGTCGCGATGCCGCGCGACGCGAACAGCCGCGCGATCGACTCGATTGCGTCCGGGTCGCCCGACACCAGCACGCTCTCCGGTGCGTTGTCCGCGGCGATGGCGACGCGCCCGGGGTAGTCGCGCACCGCATCGGCCACGTGACGCACGCTTGCGAACACCGCGAGCGCACGGCCCGGCGCGGTGAGCGTATCCATCAAACGTCCGCGCGCCGTCACGAGACGGCAGCCGTCCTCGATCGAGAACACGCCGGCGATGCATGCAGCCGCGTACTCGCCGATGCTGTGGCCCATCACGACCTCCGGCACGACGCCCCAGTGCATCCACAAGCGCGCGAGCGCGACCTCGAGCGCGAACATCGCCGGTTGCGTGTAACGCGTTTCGTTGATCCGGTCCTGATGGTCGCCCCACAGCACGTCCACGAGCGACAGTTCTCCTTGCGCCTCGATATGGCTGTCGCATGCGTCGAATACGTCGCGAAACGGCGCGAAATCCCGATAGAGCTGTCGAGCCATCCCGGCGCGCTGCGCGCCCTGTCCGGTAAACAGGAACGCAAGCCGGTCGCGGGCGCCGCCCGGCTGCCCGCTCCAGACCGTCATGGCCCGCGCGGCGTCCGACAGCGCATCGAGCAGCGTGTCGCGAGCATCCGCGACAATCGCCACGCGATGCCGATGGCTGTCGCGCGCGAGACGCAGCGCGCTGGCGACCGCGTCGGGCGCCAGCGACGCGTCTGCCCGCACGTGCGCCGCGCAGTCTTCGATCGCCTGTTTCAACATCGGCGCCGTGTGGGCGGACAACGGCCAGATATCGTGACGCGCGTGCCCGGCCAGCGCGACGTCCGCGTCGGGTTCCGCTGCGCGCGTCTCCTGCCATGCCTCAATGATCAGGTGTGCGTTCGTGCCGCTCATGCCGAACGAGCTGATCGCCGCGATACGCCGGCCCGGTCGGGACGACGGCCACGCCGCATGCTCGGTCGGCACGCGAATGCCGTTCGCATCCCAGTCGACGTGCGTGGTCGGCGTATCGAAATGCAGGTGCCGCGGCAATTCACCTTTCTGCAGCGCGCACACGACCTTCATCAGCCCGGCGACCGCGGCGGCCGATTCGAGATGCCCGATATTCGTCTTGATGCTGCCGACGTACAGGTCGCCGGTGCGATTCGTGTCGCGGCAATACACGTCCTCGAGCGCACGCAGCTCGATCGGATCGCCGAGCGGCGTACCGGTGCCGTGCGCCTCGACGTAGTCGACGTCGGCCGGCGACACGCCGGCATGCTCGAGCGCGTCGCGGATCACGTCGCGTTGCGCACGGCCATTCGGCGCCGTCATTCCGTTGCTGCGCCCGTCGTGATTGACGGCGGAGCCGCGGATCACCGCCCGGATCGGCCTGCCCTGCGCCCGCGCATCGGACAGCCGCATCAGCGCGACGACGCCGCAGCCTTCGCCGCGCACGTAACCGTCGGCGGCCGCGTCGAACGTCCGGCAGCGGCCGCTCGGCGACAGCGCCTGAAGCTCGCTCAGCGCGATCGTCATCTCCGGCGACAGCATCAGGTTGACACCACCCGCGAATGCGACATCGGACTCGCGGGTACGCAGGCTATGGCAAGCCAAATGGACGGCGACGAGCGACGACGAGCACGCGGTGTCGAGATGCAACGCCGGGCCATGAAACCCGAACAGATAGGAAATGCGTCCGGCCGCGAAGGGCCGCGCGGTACCGAGCGAGGTCTGCGCATAGCTGAGCGCGTCGCCCGCTACGCTCTCGCTGACGCGCGCGTAGTCGTCCACCGACGAACCGACGAACACGCCGGTTCGGTACGACGCGATCGTTTCCCGCGAAAAGCCGGCATCTTCCAGTGCACGCCACGTGCATTCGAGCAACAACCGCTGCTGCGGATCGATGTGCGGCGCCTCGCGCTCCGACACGCCGAAGAATCCCGCATCGAAACGATCGACGTCGTCGATGAACCCGCCATGCCGGCTGTAGCTCGTGTCGCGCCGGCCCGGCCGCGGATCGTAGATCGCATCGGTCCATCGGTCGGCCGGCACCGGGCCGACGGCGTCGGTCCCGTCCGCGAGCATCGACCAGAGCGCGTCGGCGGAATCCACGCCGCCGGGCAGGCGGCAGCCCATGCCGACGATGGCGATCGGTTCGCTCATCGCGCTGCGCGCTTCTGCCAGTTCGCGTTGCAGCGCGTCGATCTTCAGCAACGCTTGCTTCACGGGTGTAAGGGGCGCGGCGGGCGCGCGATTGGACTCGATCATGTGTACCACTCCAGACGTTCGCGGAACGAGACTGCCGGGGATCGGCTCAGCGCTGCAGCGCTTTCAGCAGCAGCGCTTCGGCCTGCGCGTCGGAGAGCGCCGCAAGCTGCTCCCGGGTAGGCGGCGCGTCGGCGCCGTCGACGACCGACGCGGAACGCGCGTGCGCGGCGGCCGGTGCGGGCGCGTCGCTCGATCGCAACGCATCGGCCGCGCCCTGCAACCGCGCCAGATGCGCGGCAAGCTGCTCGACGTTCGAACAGTCCCACAGCACGGCGGCGTCGAACGTCAGCCCGATCGTGTGCTGCACCTTCAACGAAAACTGGAGCGCGCTCATCGAGTCGAAACCCATCTCGACCCACGCGGCCGTGCGCGACACTTGCGCCTCGGCGATCTTGAGCCGCTCGGCGACGATCCGTACGATCCGGTCCGCGATTTCGCGCTCGATCAGCGTCGATTCGGAATGGGGCGCAACCTCGGCGACAGCCGGCGCCACCGCACCGTCACGCGCCGCGCCCGCATCCATCGCATAGGCGCCGTCGGTCCAGCTGGCGACGGCTCGCAGTTCGCCTTGCAGATACGCACGACGACACAGCGCACGCGCGATCTTGCCGCTGGAAGTCTTTTCGATGGTTGCCGGCTCGACCAGCACGATCGCGTGCGGCGTGACCCCGAAGTCCTCGCCGATCGCGACCACCATCGCGCGCAGCGTGGCGTCGAGGTCCAGCGTGCGGCGCGCGGTGCGCCCGACTTCCTGGATGATCACGAGCTTCTCTTCGCCGTCCGCCTGCACCGATACGGCAGCGCCGCACCCGCGGCGCAACGCCGGCACCGCGTCCTGCACGCACGCCTCGATATCCTGCGGATACAGGTTGCGCCCGCGAACGATCAGCATGTCCTTCACGCGGCCGGTCACGTACAGGCGGCCGTCGACGATCGCGCCCAGATCGCCGGTGCGCAGGAACGGACGGGCGCCAGGCGCGTCATCGACATGCGCGCCGAACGTCGACCGTGTCGCTTCGGGGTTGCCGTAGTAGCCCACGCCGATCGCGCCGCCGCGCACCCAAATTTCGCCGACGCCGTTCGGGTCGGCCACCGGGCAACCATCGGGCCCTGCGATCCGGATCTCGGTGCCGGGCGCCGTGCCGCCGCACGACACGAGGCTCTTCGCGTTCGCGGCGCCGGGCTGAACCGGTTCGACGATGCCTGCGGCAAGCTTCACGTTGTCGACGTCCAGATAATGGGCGCCTTCACCGTAAGGGACACCCGATACGATCAGGGTCGCCTCGGCCATCCCGTAGCACGGATAGAACGACCCAGGAGCGAAGCCGTGCGGGCTTGCGGCGTCGATAAAGTCGGTGACGGTCTGACGATGAATCGGCTCCGCGCCGCAGAACGCCACCCGCCAGCTGGACAGATCGAGCCGGCCGCCGTCGTCGCTTCCGTCGAGGGCGGCCGCGGCAAGCGCATACGCGAAATTCGGCCCGCCGGACGTCGTCGCACGGTGTGCGGCAATCGCGCGCAACCATCGCCCCGGCTGCTGGACGAACGCAACGGGCGACATCAGCACCACCGAAAGCCCGATCGACGCCAGTTGCAACGGCATCGACAGTCCCATGTCGTGATACAGCGGCAGCCACGACAGCATGCGCGTGTCGCGATCGTGCTGCATCAGCAGCGCGATCGACCGTTGGTTGTCGATGATGTTGCCGTGCGTGATCATCACGCCCTTCGGCGTGCCCGTCGATCCGGACGTGTATTGAAGAAACGCAAGATCGTCCGGCGCCGGCATGCGCGGCAACGCCGACGTGTCCTTCGCACCCGCGTCGACGAGCGCTTCGTACGTGACGAGCTGGCAGCCGGTGAACAGCTGCTGCGTCGCGCGCAGGGTCTCGATGGTCTCGACCGAGGTCGCCGGCGCGACGATCAGCGTGGCGCCGCAATTGTCGGCAATCGCGTGCAGCTTCGCCCATTGCGCGACCTTGCGTACCTGCTGCGGATGATAGGCCGGCACGGCGACGCGCCCCGATGCCAGACATCCATAGAACGTGCAGACGAACTCGGCGCTCGTCGGCAACAGCAGCAGCACGCGAGCGCCCGGCTCGGTCAGTTGCGCGAGTCCGCGCGCCACGCGCATCATGCCGGCATGCAGATCGCCGAACGTGCTTTCGCTTTCGATCGCCTCGCCGTCGCGCAGGATGGTCAGCGCGACGCGGTCGGGGTCTCGCTCGGTGTGATGGGCGAGCGTCTCGATGATGGAGGTCGGTTCGACTTCCATCTGAAACACGTTCGGATTCGGATGCGTCGTCATGGTGTATCCAGAATGAGGTCCGTGCGCGCCGCCGCGCAAAGGCGGCGGCTTGCGCACGGGGGGTGATCTCATGCGTGTCGCAGGAACGCGTCCGCGATCGCGCGGCGATTGAGCTTGAGGTTGCGCGTGCGCAATCCGCCTTCGACGTCGAACGCGCGGTCGGTGAAAATCACCTTCACCAGTTGCCGTTGTGCGGGCAGCGTGCCGTTGACCGCGCGGACGAGTTCGCGCAGCGCGTCGGTGACGTCGGGATCGTCCGGCCGGCGTGTCGCGATGACGACGCTGAGCCCCGCTTGCGGGCCCGCCATCACGACGGCCACGTCGACGCGCGGATCGCGATACAACAGCGCCTCGATCGGCTCGGGATGGAATTTCTCGCCGTTGCTCGTGATGATCGCGTCCTTCTTGCGCCCGACGACGCGCAGAAAGCCGTCGCGATCGAATTCGGCAATGTCGCCCGTCGCGACCGCATTCGGTGCGATGAATGTCGCGCGACTGTCCTCTTCCGGCGCATCGAAGTAGCCGAGCGACAGCAGGGCGTTCCGTGTGACGACGACTTCGCCGTCCCCCAGCAACGAGACGCTGCCCGGCTCCGCCGGCTGGCCGACCGTACCGACGCGTACCTGCCCGGGCTTGTTCCACGCAACCATGCCGGCCTCGGTGATCCCGAACGCCTCGTACAGCGCGATCCCGCAATCCCAGAAGAAATCGAGCGCCGCGCGCTTGATCGGCGCCATCCCGGTGACCATGTAGCGGATGTTGCCGCCGGTCAGCGCGCTCAGTCGCTCGGCGAGCGTCGACGGATCGCTGCCGGGCCCGGCAGCCGCGCGCGCCAGCGTATGCAGCGTCTCGTACAGCACCGGCGGTGCGATCACGAACGTCGGCTGGTGCCGCTTGAGCCCCGGAAAGAGTCCGTGGAACGGCACCGACACGAGATCGACCCCGTGATACAGGCAGAAGTAGTACGTCATCCGTTGCTGATAGTTCGCGAACGGCAAGAACGTCAGGAACCGCTCGCCCGGTGCGACGCCGAATGCGTCGCCATACAGACCGAGCAAGTGCGCGGTGCCGCGGCGGCTCATCACGAGCCCTTTGGTCCTGCCCGTCGTGCCCGAACTGAACACCAACGAATGGGTATCGGGCGTATGCTCGACCCGCACCGGTTCGATACGCGCGTGCGAATCGCCGCGGCTGGCGGGATCGATATCCACGACGCGCCCGGCAATCGTCTCGCCGGCATCGATCCATCGTGCGTCTACTGCCAGCACACTCAGCTGGTAGCGCTCGATCAACGCGTCGCACGTGTCGAGCAGGCCATCGTTCGGAAACGCGACCGAAACGCAGCCGAGCTCGATGCACGCCAGATCCCACACCATCCACGGATAGCCGTTCGGGGCCGCGATGCCGACGCGCGCCCCGGGTACGAGGCCGATTGTCTTGCCGCGCTCGACCGTGGCGAGCACGTCTTCGAACAGTTCGTGGAAGGTCCGGACGGTTTCGGCGCCCTTGTCGTCGACAAAGGTCAGCGTATGACTGTTGTCGCGCAAGCGCGCGACGAGATCGTCGAAGGTCATCATCGGCGTTGTCCCGTCACGCGTGCGCGACGCCCTCGGCGGATGCGTAGTACTTTTGCGCGGCGCTTTCATACATGTTCCAGAACAGCTTGCACGTGTGGCGCACCGCGAACAGCGCTTCCTGTTGCATCTCCACGGTCGTGCACAGGTCGGTCACGAGCGAGATGCCCTCGGCGACGTGCGCGACGTCCTCTTTCTGGTGAACCGAGAAGAATCGCGTGTCTTCCTCGGTGAGCCCGTAGCACTTCGCCAGAATCGAGTGGCGCGCGTCGCCCGCACGGGTTTCCAGGCTCTGCCCTTCGCTCGCGATCATCACCGCGGCGGCGCCGATATGGTAGGTACCCTCGCCCTTGCAGTTCTCGAGGCGATAGTCGATCAACTCGCGCGTGGCCGCGGACGGCGTCCACGCATCGCGCTCCTCGTCGCTGATGTTTTGCGCGCGAATGAAGTCTTCCATGAGCTCGACATGGTTCTTCGTTTTCGAGAAGCGCCCGGTTTCCTCTTCGAACAGGTTGTACAGCAGCCGGCGCTTGTGGTCGGGGAACGGGCAGCGGAAGTACAGGTTCTCGATGTACTCGAGAAAGTACCGGGTGATCTGGTATCCCTCGAGCGAGATGATCTTCAGCAAGCGCCAGTTTTTCTGCGGCGTGAACAACTCCGCGAAGATCGGGTGATCGAGCGTGAGCTGCTCGTCCAGCGTTTCGCGCAGCGCGCGCGAAAACGTCGCTTTGTCCATCAGCACGGCTTCTTTGGTGAGGGTCATGATCGTTCCCTGTCGGTGAGGTAACCGGCAATGTAATGGCCGCTTTCAAGACTGAAACCTGTCCGTTCGGGCGAGTGTTTCCCTTGCTGCGCCAACCCTGTACGTCAGTGCAGGTAGGCAGTGCGGTGGCTTGACGCTATAAAGCGGAACCCCTACGGCACTTGGAGAATCCGATGGACGACCACGCGAACGTGTTCGCTACGCTTACCGAACTGATTCCGCAGATTGCTGCGCTCGATATTGCGCCGGACATGCTGACGCGGGAAACGTCGCTGACGTCGGATCTGATGCTCGATTCGATCTCGCTGCTGTCGCTGATGGCGCTGACCGAGGATCGGCTCGGCATCAGCTTCGCATCGCACACGGAACAGGTCGCGAACCTCGAAACCATCGGCGATGCGGTTGATCTGGTCGAAATGCTGTTGTCCGTGAAAGCGTAACGAGATGACGATGAACGATCATCCGCACGACGCATGCAGGATGCCGTCGGCCGGCGGCGACGACCGTATCTGCCTGCTGGATGCCGGCGACCTCGCCGCGCTGCGCGCAGCGGCCGATGCCGGCGATGCGACTACGGCACTCGGTGCGTACCCGCGCATCGCTCGGCTTCGCGACGCATTGAACGCGCCCGGTTCCGGGCAGCTCGCCGTCGTCGTCGACGATCCCGAGATTCGCCGCACGCGCGAATTCGCGTCCTTGCCCCGCCTCCTGTCGGCCGCGCTCGACGTTGCGTCCGCATCCGTTGCGAACGCATGCATCGTCGTGCTCGGCGACGCGCTCGCGGACGGCACGGCCGCCATCGGCGAAGCCGGTACGCTATCGCTGGCGTCACTCGACACGCTCGCCGACGCGGTCGCCGAAACCGTGTTCGAGGTACGCCGCCGCGTCGACACGTACTTCGAGCAAGAGCCGCTGGCGTTGCCTGCCGAAACAGCCGGCGCGGCTTGCCTGCTGACGGCTGAAGCGGTGCTGGCCTGGCTTGCGACGCAAGCGTCGCCCGGCCTTCACGTCGTGCATGGCGATCGGCGTATTGCTTGGCGCGAACTCGCCGAAAGCGTCGCGCAAAGGGTGCCCATTCCGACGCGAAGCGATGCCGACGAGGCCGGCTCCGACGCCGTTCTCGCGCTGCTCGAAACGAATCTGAAGCACGCCGAGCACATGCTGGGATACGCGGATGACGCGCACGTTCCCCCGACCGACATCCGTTCTCACCGACTACGCTGTGACGGCTTCGACTGGCAAGCCCGGATCGCTTCACGCGTCGCCGCTCACGCGGCCCGGCACGAACGGCGCGACGCGCCCCGGTTTGTCGACCTGCCGTCTGCGCGCCGGATCACGACCGGCAGCGGGCATGGGTATCTGAATGCCGGGCGCGGCTCGCGGGCCATGCTGCTCATCAACGCATTCGGCATCCCGCACGACGTGTGGCACGACTTCGCGGCCGGATTGGCGCCGGATTTTTCGCTCTATCTGGCGGACGACGCGAGCGATGCGTCAGCCGATGCAGGACTGACACGCGCGTACTATTCGAGCCCCGATGCGCCGGACCGCTACGCGCGCAGCGTGGCTGAATTGCTCGACGTCGAGGGGATCGACGCGATTCACGTCGCCAGCTGGTGCGGAGGCGCCCGATATGCGCTGGCGCTGGCGCGCGCACTGCCCGGCCGCATCGCGTCGATGAGCCTGATCGCGCCGTCGTTTGCCGGCGCGCAGGACTACGACGGCGCCGACAGCGCGTACGAAAACAATCTCAATACGATGTGCTCGCTCGTCGCGCGCATGCCGAAGGCCGCGGACAGCATGGCCAAATCGATGATCGGGCTCCTGGAGAAGCGGGCACGCAGCGACGCACGCGAAGGCGGCCACGCATCGATGTTCGCGCTACCCGATTCGGCAACCCGTCACTGGCTGCACGCGCCGTTCGTGTCGGCGGCGAACATGATCGAATACAGCCAGCAACTGTTGAATTTCCGCGCCCATCGGATCGAAGCCGAACGCGACGGATCGATCGCCGGCATCCCCGCGCTGCTCGTGACCGGCGAATACGACGAAATGACCTGCGCGATTCGTGCGCGAGCCATTACGTCGGCCCAGCTTCGCCCGATCCGGATCGAGCTCCAGGCCGGCAGTCATCACATGGTTCAGCAGAATGCGGCGCTGCTCGCGCAACTCGTCGGCGCGTTCGTCGGCGATCGGGCGCTGACACCCGACGCACTGCCGCATCCGAGACTGCGCGTCCTCCCTGCGGCCGACCGCGGCGAGAGGGAGAGGGAGACAGAGATGGAATCGGGCGAACTGTGACGCACGCGCCTTCCGATGCCCGTTCGGACAGTTACAGGCCCCGGGCATCGATCACTAAAGTCGCACTGTGAAGCAAGCCGGATCACACGCGGCCGATCGCGTCGTACAACTCGCAAACGACGCACAAGCCAACGCCAACCCGCTGGTCGGAGATGTCGAATGTACGCAAACAGCCTAGTCGAACTGATCGGCGATACGCCGCTGCTGTATCTGAAAAGCCTGTCGAATGAACACAGGCGAATCCGCGTGTATGGAAAGCTCGAGTGCTACAACCCCGGCAACAGCGTGAAGGACCGGAGCGCGCTGCAGTTGCTCCGCCAGGCCGAGCGCGACCATGGCCTCAAGCCGGGCTGGTCGATCGTCGAATCGACGTCGGGCAACATGGGGCACGCACTTGCGATGCTGTGCGCCACGCGCGGCTATCGCTTCATTTGCGTGCTCGATCCGAAGACGCCGAAGACGAATGCGAATCTCGTGCGCGCATTCGGCGGAGAGGTCGAGATGGTCGAACACCCCGACGAGACGGGCAGCTATCAGCGCAAGCGCATTGCGGTCGCGAAGGCGATTGCCGCGAGCGTGCCGAATTGCGTGAACCTCGATCAGTACAACAATCCGGCCGCGATCGACGCCCACTATTACTCCACCGGGCCCGAAATCGTCTCCCAGCTCGCCGATCGGCTCGACGCCGTGATCGTGTCCGCGAGCACCGGCAGCCATCTGAGCGGCATCGCACGCTATGTGAAGGAGCGCGACCCGGCCACCCGCGTGATCGGTGTCGAGCCCGACGGCTCGGTCGTGTTCGGCGGCACCTACCGGCCGCATCTGCAGAACGGCGCGGGGCTCAGTTTTCAGCCCGGCAACATCCTGATTCATCTCGTCGACGAAACGATGCGCATCGTCGATCGCGATGCGTTCGTCGGCTGTCGTCGCCTCGCGCTCGACGAAGGGTTGCTGCTCGGCGGTTCGTCCGGCGCCATCGCGCAGGCCGCGCGTCGCTACGTCGCCACCTTGCAAGGTCCGGCCAACATCGTGCTCGTCTTCCCCGATAGCGGCACCAAGTATCTCGACACGATCTACGACGATCAGTGGCTGGTCGATCATGGCCTCCAGGCCGTGCTCGACGACCTGTGCACCGACGCGCCCCCGCCACGCGCCGAAAGCGCCGTGGCCCTCGAAACCACGTGATCCAGGGACACCCATGAACGACTCCATCCGTACCTTGCTTGCCGACGGCGCGCAGTATCCGATCGCGTTGCCGAAGGCCAACGTCACGCACGTCACCTATCGCTGGACGAACGCCGTCGACGATACGTTGGGCGCGCAGATCGTCGAACTGATGCGGCGCACGAGCGAAAGCGCGCCGATCATCGGCTTCGCCGAAACGATCACGGACGCGGAAGCGAGCCGCTATCTCGACGAACTGCGCTCGAATCTCGCCGCGGAAAAGGTGCGCCTGCTGACGATCTTCGCGAACACCGGGCAGCTGATCGGCCTGTGCACGTTGCGCCGCAACCTGAACCCCAACAATCGCCATATCACCGATCTCGCGAAAGGCATGATCCACGACGCCTGTCGCGGCGGTGGCGTGCTGCCTGCCGCGTTCGTCGAGATCGCGCTGCAATGCGATCGGGACAATGTCGAACTGTTGACGCTCGACGTGCGAGACGGCACGCCCGCTCACCGCGTATGGGAACACTACGGTTTTCAGACGTGGGGCACGTTGCCGGACTACGCCCGCGCGAACGGGAAGATGCATGCCGGCCACTTCATGATGCAGCGCGTGGCCGACCTCAAGGAACGCGCGCTCGGCATGCTCACCGGTCGCGACGCCGACCGCACCGCCCCCGTCAAAGCAACGGCATGAGCCACGCCATCTACGACGGGCCGATCATCGACTCGCACTGCCACATCGCGTCGACGCGCTTCATCCCCACTGCGTTCCTCGAGGGATTCTGCGCCAACGTTCATGTCCGGCTCGTCGCCAACGGCGTACGGAAATCGCGATCGGAACTGCTCGATACCTATCTCGCGCAAAGCCAGGACCACTTCGGCGATGCACTGGTGGCCGACATGACGTCGGCCGGGATCGAGCAGGCCGTGGTGTTGCTGCCCGATTTCACGTACGTGATGAAAAGCGACCTCACGATCGCCGAGATGTATGCCGAGCATCATGCAATTCTGCAGCGTCACGGCGAGCGCTTTCACGTTTTCGGCGGCATGGATCCGCGTTGGGGCGCGGACGGTGTCGCGTTGTTCGAGAAAGGCGTGGTCGAGTACGGCTTCTCCGGATTGAAACTCTATCCGCCGTGCGGCTACAGCCCCAGCGACAAGCGCCTGTACCCGCTGTACGAAATCTGTCGCGCCCACCGGTTGCCGGTGCTTCTGCACGTGGGGCCGACCAGCCCGGCGCTCGAGTTTGCGTACTCGCACCCGGATCTGCTCGATCGCGCGGCGTTCGATTTTCCCGACGTGAACTTCATCCTCGCGCACGGCGCCGTCCATCACGTCGACGCTTGCGCGCGACAGTGCGCGTATCGACCCAACGTGTATCTCGACGTCAGCGCATTTCTCGGCTCGCAGCATCCGCAGGGGTGGTCGGTCGCGCTCGCGGAGCTGTTCCGCATGAACATCAATCACAAGATTCTGTTCGGCACCGACTGGCCGGTCTTTCGCAACTCGGGCGGCCACCGCAAGGTCATGGAGCAGTTCCTCGCCGCCGATGGCCCGCTCGCGGCGGTCGCGCCGGTGCAACGCAAGTGGTTGATGTCGGGCAATACGCGTGCGCTGCTGCCGGCATCGCGCACGATCGATGCGGTCGCGTGATTCCGACCGTCGCATGCGACGGCCGTCCCGCACGCACTATGGGCTCGCCGCTGCGTCGATGATCGGCGCGCTGCTCGTCTGGACCGCATGGCCGGGGCATCGCGCCGACGCGATGGCGGAAACCGCCGACGCGCCGGACCACTGGCGCGCCGACGAACGGGCGCAGCTCGAATCGATGCGCCTGCCCGCGAACGTCGTCGTCAAAGTCGACCCGTCGAATCGCGTGGCCACGTCCGCACCGGCGGCGCAGCTTGGCAAGCGTTTGTTCTCCGATCCGCGGTTCAGCCGAAACGGCGCGATCGCCTGCGCAAGCTGCCACACCCCCGATCGCCAGTTCGAAGACGGCCGACCGCTGGCAATCGGCCTGGGCATCGGCGTGCGTCGCACGATGCCCGTCGTCGGCATGACCGATGCGCCGTGGCTGTTCTGGGACGGCCGCAAGGATAGTATGTGGTCGCAGGCGATCGGGCCGATCGAGGATCACAACGAACACGGCGGCACCCGGCTGCGCGCCGCCCATGTGCTTGCCGAGCACTACCGCGACGCTTACGAGCCGCTGTTCGGACCGCTGCCCGACGTGAGCGCGCTGCCCCGTGACGGCGGCCCGCTCGGCACGGACGCGGAGAAAGCGGTGTGGCAGCGGCTCGACGAACGCACCCGCACCGACGTGTCGCGCGTGTTCGCGAATCTCGGCAAGGCGATCGCGGCGTACGAAGCGACGCTTCAATACGGGCCTTCACGCTTCGATACCTATGTCGACGGCGTCCGGACCGGCGATCCGGCCAAGCTGGCCGCGCTGACACCGACCGAGAAAGCAGGCCTGCGCCTGTTCGTGAACAAAGGCCAATGCATGACCTGCCACACCGGGCCCATGCTGAGCGACCGGCAGTTCCACAACATCGGCGTCCCGCCGCGTAGCGGGACGGCCGCCGATCCGGGTCGCGCGGCGGCGATCGCCAAGGTGTTGCACGACGAATTCAACTGCATGGGGCCGTTCAGCGACGCGAAGCCCGAGCAGTGCGAGGAGTTGCAATTCATCTCGACCGACGATCCCCAAATGCTCGGCGCGTTCAAGACGCCGAGCTTGCGCAACGTCGCGCTGCGGCCGCCGTACATGCACGCGGGTCAATTCGCGTCGCTGGCCGCGGTGATGCGCCACTACGCGGACGCGCCGGCGGCCGCGATCGGGCATAGCGAACTGAAGCGGATCGCGTTGTCGGATGACGAGCAACGGCAGCTCGTCGCGCTGCTCGGTGCGTTTTCCGGCCCCATCGTCGAGCGCTGATCGTCCGCGCCGTCGTGCGTCAGCGCGACGCGTCGCGAACGGCGACGCCCATCACCTTGACCTGGCCGCCAAACGGCAACGCAGCGGCCTGATAGACGGTTCGCGCCGGCCGGCGATCCGCGGGAAACAGGTCGGCATAAACCCCGTTCACGTCCGCGAGCGCACCGATGTCGGAGAACGCGATGTCGACGAACACGAGATCCCGCGGGCTGAATCCCGCCGCCTCGATCGCACGGAACAGGTTCGCGAACGCGCGCCGCGCTTCTTCGGCCGGCGTACCGGGCACATAGCGGCCGTCGGCATCCAGCGAAAGCTGGCCGCTGAGATAGCAGGTGTCGTTCGCGACCACCGCATGGCTGATCGGCGACGGCCACTGAGGCAGTTCATGGCCCGAGGTCACATAGTGTTTCATGCAGTGCTTCTCCTTGAAGCAGGTGGCGCTGCCGCGTCACAAATAGTGCTTGACGAGCAACTGGAAGAGATTCGACTGAGGCAGCGCGCCATATTCGGTCGACGACGCGCCCGCATTGATCTGCCATTGCAGCGCGACATCGGTTCTGGCGAAGCGATAACGCGCCTCGAGCCATGTGAGCCGGCTTCGATCAGCGAGGTTCAACCTGACGAAACCGGAGAGATCCAGACGCTGGATCCACGCGTCCTGCCACCTGATCATCGCGAAGAGCCCGTCGCGGGTCGTCGGGTCCTGCTGGGCGGCCGCCAGCGTTCGATACGCGGCGTAGCCGGCCGGCGGGCCATTGCGCAGCGCCTGCCAACCCGCACGGTCAAGCGCGGCGCCGTCCCGATCGTATTCCAGCGTGACGGAAAGATTGCGCGACGTCGTGCAAGTCGCACCGGTTGCGAGTTTCCAGCGGAACGCGACATCGCTGTACGGCTGCCCAAGCGCACGCGCCAGCGTCGACGGCCCTCGCCCGCCCGACCACTCGACGTAGCCGACACACGCATTGTTGACCAGATGAACCAGGTTGACACCGAATTGCGGCGAACTGCCGGGCTTTCCGTCATCGTAGATCACGATCTGCGGCGACAGATCCGAGATGACGCGCTGGCTGAACTGAAGCATCCAGCGCGTGCGCTGATTCGTTGCGCCGAAGTCCGGCGAGAACGATGCGTCGGTGGCGCGATCCGCTATCCGCGGCGCGACGAGCGCACTGACGGAACCGTCTGCCCACAATTGCTGGCCGCGCAGCATCACCGTACCGAGCCGGTTCTCGCGCAGGCTCGCGGGATCCACCGAGGTCACGGAACGGACCGCGTTGTCGCGGAAAAAGTCGGTGGGGTTGTAGCCGGTCGCAACGCCGAGCCGCACATTGACGCGACCGGCCTGCAGCAGCGTGCTGCCGCTGCCTACGCGGCCGTCCACATACAGTTCCTTCAGCGTGTTGATCGCGCCCGAGTCGCCATCGAAGCGCCACGGACCGTTCAGGTCGAGTCGGTCTGCAAGACTGATGCCCCAGCCGTTCGAGAATGCGTGACGCGCCGTCAGGTCGAGCGACAGCCGCGTGGCCGTCCGCGTGCCGCCCGGGCGCAAGGTGGCGAAGCGCAGGCCCGGTTCAAGACTGAACTGGTACTTGCCGTCGTCGACCTTCTGCACCGGCGTCGCGTCGGCCAGCGCCAGCCCGGCCTCTTCCGCGTCGTTGGCATGGCATACGCCCGCCATGCCGGCCAACGCGATACAGGCGATGCCGATGCGCGTCATCATTCAGGCTGGAAACGCGCCATGAAATCGGACTGGAACCAGGCATCCGGAATCTCCTTCGCCACGTAGTCCGCATATCGCATCACGGTCACGAGATTCGGATTGAGCCCGTCGATGATCACGATCTCGGTGGGCCGCAACGCACCGAGCTGCTGCTGAAAGCGCCGATAGAACGCGGTCTTGAGAAGCTTGCCGCTTTCGCTGAAGAACCGTGCCTTCACGGGGCGCGAGTCCGTCGTATCGATCCACATTTCAATCGAGTGATACGTCATGTCGGATACGCTCTGGACCAGCTTCAGCCGGTACGCACGGCGCATCTGGCGCTCGCCGTCCTGCACGTCCTCCTCCGCCTCGACCTGGGCACGATATCCCTGTGCGAAATTGACGGTGACCACGTCGCCGTTCGACGCCTGCCCGAGCAGCCGTTGCTGCGGCGAAATGCGGATCGTCGCCTTGCTTGCCGGATCGAAAAACCACAGATCGTTGCCGCTCTTGAGCATCAGCTTGTTCGCATCGCGCGCCGGCGCGGCGAATCGAATCAGGCTGCGAAACTGACCGCTCGTCGGGTTGATCCGCGAATAGGCGGTCAGTGCGTTCGAATCCGTTTGCTTGCCGTCGGTGTACTGGGTCAGCGTGACGTTCAGCGTGAACGGTTCGCTCGGGTTGCGAACGGCATCGCTCGCGGCGAGGATGCGTTGCGGATCGGGCGCGGCGTGTGCGGTACAGCAGGCGAGTGCGAGAATCGCGGCGGCGGACAGGCGCGCCATCGAATGCGTCTGCATCGGAATCTCCGGAGCAATTACGGAATGACAGGGACGAGTTCGGCTCCCACCCGAAAACGGGTGGAAAACCGACAGGCTTGGGGAGGAACGGGGTAACGCTGCGGTGTGCCGCTCAGTAGCCCGGATACTGCATCTGCAGTGCGACCCATGCGGCCGTGCGCTTGCCGAATTCGGACGAGATCGCATTCAGCGATGCATCGAGCGCATGCAACGGATAGCGCGTGATCGGCGCGGACAACATCCGCGTCGGCGCGTCGACGCCGGCCACGCGGTCGGGAACGATCGTCAACCCGCGCCGGGTGCGCACGGGTTCGCGGTTCGCGGCCACCGTGTAGGCGGTCGAGCGGAACGTCGTGGAATACGCGTCGGCCTCGAGCACGAGCGCGATTTCGTCGACGCCCGGCGCGATCGGAATACCGAAATCCTCATGCGACCAGAACGACACGTAGTTGGTTGCGATCGTCGCCATCGCCGGCAAGCCGAGGTTGAAGCGGTCGCTCGCGATCTCGGACGACCATGCAGGGCGTCCGAGCCGCTCGGCGACCTGCAGCGCACGTTCGCGCCCCGCGAGCGCCTCGACGAGCGCAAGCGATACCGGAATCGTCGCGGTGACGCCGGTCGTCGTGACGACCTTGCCATCGGCAACGTAACGCTTGCCTTCGACCCAGCGCGTATCGGCAAACTTCTTGCGGAGATCGTTCATCGAATACCAGTGCCCGGTTGCACGGCGGCCTTCCAGCAACCCCGCACGGGCGACCACCCAGACGCCGTCGCACACGCCGATGATCGTCGCGCCCTTCTTCGCCTGCTCGGCCACCCACGCCAGCAGCGCCGGATCGCTGTCGCGATGCACGGCCGGCACGATCACATAGTCGGCCCCTTCGGGCACGCGCTGATCGAACTGGGCAGTGGTTTCGTCCGGAATGACGTTCATCGGTGCCGGGAACATCCGGATGGGGCCCGGTTTCGTCGCAAGCGCGACGAGATCCGCCGCGCCCGATTCGGCCACGATCCCATAGGGAACGACGTAATCGGTCAGCTCGGTATAGTAGTTTTCGCCGACGACGGCGACGATCGGGCGCGTGCGCCCGAAGCGCGGCTGATACGCGGGCAGCCGGTCCGCGCGTGCCGCCGCGGGCGCGGCGGCGGCCGGCGCCGACGCTTCGCTCGCCGGCCCCGCATGGGCCATGTTCGCGATACCCGATGCAAACGGCGCGAGCAGCACCATCATCCAGTACAACATGACTTTTCGCATTGAAGCCTCTCCGTGTATGGAACTCATCCAGTAATCGGGCATGGCGCCCGTGTCGACCGTCATGACGCCGCCGCCGGCGGCAACACGATGTTGAACGTCACGTCGTCGTCGCGCTGCGCGTCCCGGACCTTCAGCGTGATCGTCCACCAGCCGGGCATGCTGAACTTCATCCCTTGCAGTCGATACGTCCCGTTCGCGTCGCCGTCGATCACGCGAGGGCGCGTCGGCAGACCGTGCCCGTGCTGAGGCATCCCGCCACCGACATCGATGCGCGCACCGCGCACGGGCTCGCCCGATGCACGCTTCACGATCACGGTCCATGCATGGATCCGGTTCAGCGGCGGCGGTGTCGTCGGCGGTTCGAGCGTCACGACGTACGCGCCCGACGCCGTCGCTTGCGTCAGCGACAAATTCAGACCCGCGGGCGCCGGCTGCTCGGCCGGTGCGCCACATGCGCCGAGCATCGCGATGCCACTCCCGGCGAAGGCTAACATGACAATCCGCCGACGAATCGATTTCATCGACATTTCATCGATGGCCGATCCGATCGTTCGATCACGCATAGCGGAGCGCATCGACGATCTCCATTCGCGACGCGCGGCGCGCGGGCAGCAACGCGGAAAGCATCGCCACCACGAGCAGGCCGATCGCGGTACCGACGATCAGGTCGTTCTCGCCCCACACACGAATGATCAGCGGCACCGGCGAGCGGCCCGGCGGCGTCCACGTCAGACCGCTGACGTTGATGACGCCGGCGAGCAACGCCGCGCTGGCGACGCCCAGCACCGCGCCGATCACGCCGAGCAGCAACCCTTCGCACAGGAACAGGCGACGCACGCCCGCACGGCGCAATCCCATCGCGCGCAGCGTGCCGATTTCGACCGTGCGTTCGAACACCGCGGTGCTCATCGTGTTGCCGACGGTGAACAGCACGATCGCGGCGATCAGGAGCGCGACGAAACCGAACAGCGTCGCGAACATCGCAAGCGCTTGACCATAGAACGGGTTCAGCACCGTGTAGTCGACGACTTCCGTGTCCGTACCCGCGAATTTCGTTTTCAGCAGCGCCTCGATCCGCGCCTTCGCGGCCGGCAAATCCGACGTGTGGCGCAACTGGACGACGATCGCCGTCGCCATCGGCCGCCCGGTGCCGTAGACGAGTCGTTGCGCTTGCGCGAGATGCAGGCCGACGTACATGTCGTCGTATTCCTTGATGCCCTGTCGCTCCGCCTTCACGACCTGCAGTTCCGCCACGTTCGGCGCACCGCGCGCGGTCGCCGCAAGCAGTTCGATCCGCCGGCCGTCCGCCGCGGCAACCGGCGCCGCACGCGTCCCCTCGGCAAGGGCCGCGATGTCGCCCGGAAGCGGCGAAGCCGGCGTGGTATCCGCGGGCTTCCCGGGCGGGTGGCAGTCGGGTACCTTGAGCGGCCCGCACAGTTCGAGCACGCGCGCGAGGCCCGTCCCGATCACGGCTGCGTCGCCGGTCGTGCCGGTCAGCGCCATCGGCGGGATCGTCACGGGGAACTGATAGTCGTTCCACGCTCGCATCCGGTTCTGGTCGTCGACGCGCACGCCGAGCGCGAGCGCGGTACGCGACAACCCCGCGTCGAAGTTGCCCGCGATACCCTGCAACTGCAGCGTGGGCGTCGCGACGAGCACCATCGTCGCCAGTTCCGGATCGGCCTTCACCGCATCGATGATCGCCTCGTAGTTGTCGATCCCGTACGCGGAAGGATTGCCGCTACCGAACTCGTAGAACCCCTTGCGTTCGATCTGCAGGTGGCCGCCGTACTTCACGTAATCGGTTTGCAGACCGTACGTGATGTTGCGCGTATAGCCGCCGAACAGCAGCACCGCGTGCGCGCCGACGATCATCGCGAGCAGGGTCGTGATCGAGCGGCGACGGTTGCGCAGCAGATTGCGGAGCGCGAGCGAAAAAGTCTTCATGCGAACGCCTCCTGGTCGTCGGTGCGTGTCACGTCGGACACGATCCCGTCGGCAATGTGAACGACGTCGTCGCCTGCCGCGATGACCTGCGGATCGTGCGACGAAATCACGAACGACACGCGCCGCTCCCGTTGCAACCGCCGCATCAGCGCGATGATTTGCTGACCGGTCTTGCTGTCCAGATTGGCGGTCGGCTCGTCCGCCAGCACGAGGTTCGGCGACGCAACGAGTGCGCGTGCGATCGCGACGCGTTGCCGCTGACCGCCGGACATCTGTCCCGGACGGTGATGCGCCTTGTCCGCGAGGCCGACCGCATCGAGCATGTCCCGCACCTTCAGTGCACGTTCGGACTCCGTCAATCGCGTGCCCGCGAGAAGCAGCGGATATTCGACGTTTTCGTGCGCCGTGAGCACCGGCAGCAGATTGAAGTTCTGGAAGACGAAACCGAGCCGTCGCGCACGAAAATCGGACAGTGCGTCGTCCGACAAACGACCGACGTCTTCGCCCGCCACGACGATGCGGCCGCGGTCGGGCCGGTCCACGCATCCGACGAGATTCAGCAACGTCGACTTCCCGCTACCGGAAGCACCGGCGATGACGGTCAGTTTTCCGTCGCGAATGTCGAGCGTGACGTCGCGCAGCGCGGTCACGTTGACGGAACCCATCAGATACGACTTTTCAACGGCTTCGAGTATTACGGCGTTCATGGTCTCGATGTACGAAGTTGGCGGGCCGCGACAGCACGGTGCAGGAAGATCGCGCAGCGCAGAATACCAACTTGCGTGTAGGGAAAAACCTGTTCGTTGGGGCAGCATCCGGGCGCGAACCCGATGCCGGGATCGCATGTCGCGCCCCGCATTCGCGAACAATCACGGCCGGGAGGGATCGTCAACCTGTACCGTCGGACGGCACCCGTCGCCGGCCCTTGCGATTACGCTGCACCGTCATCGGCGCGCCGCCCCGGATCGGATCGCGGCTGCGACGCGTCACGACTTCCGCTCTCAATCGGCATGCCAGTCAAGATCACGCCCTGGTTCATCCTGCATCGCCCCCAACCCGCGGCCACGCACCGGCTGTTCTGCTTCCCGTACGCCGGTGCCGGCTCGCTGCTCTATCGGCGCTGGGCGCTCGAACTGCCCGACTGGATCGAAGTCGTGGCGGTCGAACTACCGGGACGCCAGACGCGCTTCTCGGAAGCGCCGCCCACGTCGCTGGATGCGATGACGGATGCATTGGCCACCGCCGCGCACGGGCTCCTCGACAAACCGTTCGGCACCTTCGGATACAGTTTCGGCAGTGTCGTCGGTATCGAATGGCTGAGGGAACTCGACCGACGACGGCTTCGCGGGCCCATTCACGCATTCTGCGCGGCGCACCGTGCGCCGCATGTCG
This sequence comes from Burkholderia sp. AcTa6-5, assembly GCF_017815075.1. Lineage (NCBI taxonomy): Bacteria > Pseudomonadati > Pseudomonadota > Betaproteobacteria > Burkholderiales > Burkholderiaceae > Burkholderia > Burkholderia sp. AcTa6-5. The sequence goes on from NZ_JAGIQE010000042.1 coordinate 40,808, forward strand.
TCCCTCGTCCGTTAGCGATTCATCGGTTGCCGGAACCGGACCTCATCGACTGGCTGAAGACGATGGGCGGCACACCGGATGCGTTGCTGTCGGAGCCGGACTGGCTTCGGCATTTCCTGCGTGCGCTGCGAGCCGATCTGGCGCTCGCCGAAGGCTATTGCACCGATACGCCTTTCGCGTTGCGCTGCGGGCTGACCGTATTTGGCGGCCTGCACGATCCGCATGTCGACGTCGACGCGCTGCGCGAATGGCGCCGCTACAGCGGCGGGCCGTTCTCGCTTCACCGGTTCGACGGTGATCATTTCTTCATCCATGCCCGGGAGCGCGAGCTTCAGGATCACGTTGTCGCGACGCTGGCCGCGCACGCATAGTCTCGATACAGGGAACCGGTTGCGCCCGCCTTGTTTGCGAGGTCGTTGCGTCACAGCATCACGCGCTCGATCCCGCCATGGTTGGCCCGTGCGACATAATCGGCCATCCAGTTCTCGCCGAGCACCTGGCGCGCGA